>DATKXE010000472.1:0-3040 GCA_035529195.1 Anaerolineales bacterium | reverse complement strand
ATGCTTTCATCCCCCAACTGAGCTAATTCCAGGGTATCGGAAATGTTTTCCCGCAGAATTTGCCACTCCTCAACCTCTTCTTTAAGATTTGATATCTCCCTCATTAATCGCTGTGCATTATCAGGATCCTGCCACAATTCGGGGTCTTCAGTTAGTTTCTGCAGGTTTACTAATCGTTCTTCTTTGGAAGCTAAGTCAAAGACGCTCCAACAAATTATTGTATGTTTGTTGTACTGTGTTCAATCGATCAATTAATTCTTGCATTGCACTTATTCCTCCTGCGCGAGAATGCCCTCAATGAAAAGGTCAGGATCAAAAGGTTGCAGATCGTCTGGTGATTCTCCCAAACCGGCGAAGATAATTGGCAACCCCAGTTCTTTTTGGATCGCAAATGCCATCCTCCCCGAGCGGACGAATCTAATTTTGCTAGGATAATACCAGTAACGTTTACTGCTTCATTGAAGGCATGCGCTTGTGGTAAAGCATTTTGACCAGTGGTAGCATCCATTACCAACCAGACATGGTGCGGAGCACCTTCTTGAGCTTTCCCAATAACACGGTGGATTTTTTTCAGCTCCTCCATGAGATTGAAGCGGGTATGCAGTCTGCCAGCAGTGTCAATGATTGCCACGTCAGAACCGCGGGCAATTGAAGATTTGACGGTGTCATAAGCAACTGCACCAGGGTCTCCATTTTGCTGGCCAGCAATAACGGGGATATCCAGGCGCTCTCCCCATATCTGCAGCTGGTCTACCGCAGCAGCACGGTAAGTATCTGCTGCACCAAAGATGATTTCTTTTCCCTGATTTGAGAACCGTTTCCCGAGTTTAGCGATGGTTGTGGTTTTTCCTGAGCCATTAACACCGACGATGAGAATGACAGTTGGGACTGTGGAAAACTCAATGGGAGGTGGGGTATCTAACTTGTGGCGCAGCTCTTTCATGAGAACTGCGTTCAACTCACTTGTTTTAGTGATGCCTTCATTGCGCTCACGTTCCCAGATCACCTCGAGCAGCGATTCACTGGTTTCGATACCTAAATCTGCCTTTATCAGCAAAGCTTCCAGCTCTTCATAAGTCTCATCCGATATTTCGGAGGCACCAAACAAAGCTGAAATCTGGCCAAATGTGGCTTTGCTGGTTTTCGCCAACCCGGTTCTCCACTGATTGATAAGATTGCTCATGGCGGCGTATTATATCATGGGGGGAAATGAATTTCGCAGTCATAAATGTGTGGGAACCTCATCATAAAATGTATTTTTGGGCAGTAATCCAGCATACTTAGCAGATTAATTTCAAGCCATAAGAAAAATGGATCAACAATCCAATTCTTGATGCTATAATCTCTACCTATGAATCCAAAATTAACCCATATCGATCAAACTGGTAGAGCACGCATGGTGGATGTCAGCGGTAAACCCGACACTAATAGGATTGCGATTGCCAAAGGGGAAATCGTGATGCTCCCAAGTACTCTGAAACTGATAATAGCTGGTTCGGTCGCCAAAGGGGATGTATTGGGAACAGCCCAGGTGGCAGGTGTTATGGCAGCGAAGAGAACCGCGGAGTTGATCCCTTTATGCCATCCTCTGCCATTAAACCAGATCGCAATTGAATTTAATATTGATGAAAACCTACCAGGGGTTGAGATCACCGCAATTGCAAAAACAATTGGTAAGACAGGTGTTGAGATGGAAGCCCTGACTGCCGTATCAGTCGCAGCTCTGACGATCTATGATATGGTGAAATCTGCTGAAAAAACCATGCGGATTCAAAATATCCGTCTGGTCGAGAAGCGAGGCGGACTCAGTGGTGTGGTGATTAACGAATGAGTGAAATCCAGCAGATACGAATCTCCATCTTGTTTTTCGCTAACCTTCGTGAAATAGTAGGAACGAAAGAAATTGCCCTGGAAATTCCACCAGGTTCTAGTGTGGCAGACCTAAAAAAACTGGTCGCAGACATCTACCCTCTATTAGCACCTCATCTGGAAACAACATTGATTTCAGTTAATAAGGAGTATGGCTTTAATGGGGATGTCATTCCGGATGAAGCAGAAGTTGCATTTTTTCCCCCAGTTAGCGGTGGGAATGAGAGAGACGAAGATCTGCCGACTCATCTGGCTGTTCAAGAGGATGAACTTGACCTGAACAAAATGGTTCAGCAAATCACTACGACCAGAACAGGAGCTGCTTGTATCTTTACTGGTATGGTGAGGGCAATTAATGAGCACAACGATCCTCATATAACGGATTACTTGATATACCAAGCTTATCAAGAAATGGCAGAAGAACAACTTCAAAAGGTGGCGGATGAGATACGTGCACGTTGGCCTTCAGTGGAAGGGATCGCAATTGTCCAGCGAATTGGACATCTGGATGCAGGTATGCCAACTGTCGCTATAGCTTGCAGTGCCGGGCATAGGGATAGCGGCGTGTTTGAAGCAGCCCGCTACGGGATCGACCGGTTAAAACAGATCGTCCCTGTTTGGAAAAAGGAAGTGGGTCCGGATGGTGAGGTTTGGATCGAAGGTGAGTATTTTCCACATCCAGGCGAATAAAGGTCTTGCTGATGAAGATTCACTGCACCCAATGCCTATTTGAGCCAAATATCCAGACAAGTCTATATTGCTGCCCCGTTTGTGGGGGCTTTTTTGATTATATAAGCAGTCTTGAGTATGATGCAGCTGGAATAAATCACGAGCAGCCTGGAATTTGGCGGTATAGAACAGCATTCGGTCTCCCAGAACAGGTAATACCGATCAGTTTGGGTGAAGGCAATACGCCATTAATTTGGGATAAAGTACAAGGAAAACAGGTAGCCTTTAAATTAGACTATTTAAATCCAACTGGATCTTATAAAGATCGAGGCACGACAGTCCTGATCAGCTACTTGAACTGGCTGGGTGTAGATTACGCCATCGAAGACTCATCCGGAAATGCGGGTGCATCCTTTGCCGCTTATTGTTCGCGCGCTGGTATTCAGGGAAAAGTATACGTTCCCGATTATTCGTCTGGGCCAAAAAGAGCTCAAATCGAAGC
>DATKXE010000471.1:0-2972 GCA_035529195.1 Anaerolineales bacterium | reverse complement strand
CCACTCGTGTGTAGAACATTTTCTATTCCCCCCACCTATAGGGGGAATGAGTTTCCTCAATTTGACTAATTTCTATGACGTTTGCACCAAGATTGAAAAGACTCATAGTTTTGAAGAGCTCAATTCCACTACATATAGGGGTAATTAAAGAAACAACCCCCACAATTGGGGGGTTTCAGGTGACCCCGGAAGGACTCGAACCTTCAACCTAACGATTAAGAGTCCCAGAGTTTAACGTCTATGCCGTGTATCTGTGTCTATAAATTCTATTGTGTCTACTGATGGGGGTAAAAAGTGTCTATTGTGTCTATTAATTCTATAATTTCTATGGCGGTTGCACCAGGGTTGCACCGGGCATAAAGAAGGATAGGCGGCTCTCTCACCATAATGTCAGATATGTGAACCCCGCATGGTCATGATAACAATAATCACGCAGTAGTTATGACAGATATCATATTCCAAAATAAGAATATATGGTTATAATATATTCGGAGTTATGAATATGAAAAAACGTGCACCAGAAGAATCAATTAGCCGATTATTGGATACGATTGGTAAATCCCCACGGATTCTGATCCTGATGGCGATTGGAGAAGGGGAAGCTTGTGTTTGTCATCTGGAAGCTATCCTGGGGTTCAAACAAGCCTACATATCTCAGAATTTGATGGCTTTACGCAAAGCAAAATTACTGCAATCTCGACGGGAAGGACGTTTTGTCTTTTACAAGGTGAGTGATCATCGCCTGCTTATTCTGATCAAAAACGCAGGCGAGCTCGCTGGAATCCCAGAGGTTGAATTACAAGCCCTCGATCATTCATCACAGCTACCAAATTGTTGCTGCCCAAATTGTGTAGGGGATCTTGAAGTTACCCCCATTTTGGGTGATATAACCAAAAAATCTGTGAAGATAGCTTGATTCCTTTATCCCGATATCTAAATTCTTTGGAGGCATATATGTTAACAATCAAGGTCCTTGGTCCTGGGTGCGCGAACTGCCAGAAGGTGGAGGTAGTTACCCGAAAAGCTGTGAACGAAATGGGTATGGAGGCAGAAATGATCAAGGTCACAGATTACACCGAGATAATGGAATACCCTATCATTTCAACCCCAGGATTGGTGATCAACGAAAAACTAGTCTGCGCGGGGCGTATCCCCACACAAGCAGAAGTAACTTCTTGGTTGGCTGATGCAATGATGGCTGCATCAGAGGAAAACTAACTATTGAAACGCAAAGTCTTATTCTTATGCACAGGCAACTCATGCCGTTCGCAAATGGCGGAGGCGATTGTCAACGCCCGGTTGCATGATACCTGGCAAGCTGTATCTGCAGGGACGAAACCTTCTGGCTATGTTCATCCAAATGCTATCCAAGCGTTGGTAGAAATTGGGATCGAACATGAAGGGCAATCTAAATCAGTAGATGAATTCAGGATGACAACGTTCGATCTGATGGTAACCGTGTGCGATTCAGCTTCAGAAGAATGCCCTGTCTGGTTAGGGCAGGGAATTCGCGAGCATGTCGGTTTTCCCGATCCAGCAGCAGCAATAGGAGACGATGATCAAATCATGAAGGTTTTCCGCCAGGTTCGAGATGACATCGCAACTAAAATTCCTGCGTGCTTCGTCAGTTCGAAGCAAAACATGATCAATAAAAGCTAAAACGGAGGATATAACTCATGGCTGAAACAATCTCAGTTGAAACCCAATCAATAGGAGTCTCACAACGGCTATCAACCCTGGATCGCTTTTTAACGCTGTGGATATTCCTGGCTATGGCAGTTGGAGTGGGAATCGGGTATCTTTTCCCCACTGCAGTAGAGAATTTTAACAGTAATGTATCAATTGGAACAACCAATATCCCAATCGCGATCGGTTTGATTTTAATGATGTACCCGCCATTGGCCAAGGTTCATTATGAGGATTTGGGAGAAGTGTTTCGCGATTGGAAGATTCTAAGTCTCTCGCTTGTCTTGAATTGGGTCATCGGGCCAATCTTGATGTTCGTTTTGGCGATTATTTTCCTGCCAAGTTATCCGGAGTACATGGCTGGCTTGATCATGATCGGGCTGGCGCGCTGTATTGCCATGGTGATTGTCTGGAACGACCTGGCAAAGGGTGACTCTGAATACGCCGCGGGTCTTGTAGCGTTTAACAGCATCTTTCAGGTGTTTTTCTACAGCGTCTTTGCCTGGGTGTTCATCACCAAATTACCACCGTTACTCGGTTTGCAGGGCAGTGTCGTGCATATCACTATTAGCGAGATCGCCAAGAGCGTATTTATTTACCTCGGAATCCCCATGATCGCCGGTTTTTTGACGCGTTTCTTCCTGATCCGCTCCAAGGGCAAGGAATGGTACGAGACCGTATTTGTACCTCGCATCAGCCCATTGACACTGATCGCCCTGCTGTTCACTATTGTGGTGATGTTCAGCTTGAAAGGCAACCTGATCGTCCAAATCCCGCTTGACGTAGTACGGATTGCCATTCCTCTGATTATTTATTTCGTAGTCATGTTCCTGGTAAGCTTTTGGATGAGCCATAGAGTTGGCGCCAATTATGCCAAAGCAACTAGTGTATCCTTCACTGCGGCCAGCAACAACTTCGAGCTGGCGATTGCAGTATCTGTGGCAGTGTTTGGCATCAGTTCAGGGGCGGCTTTTGCAGCAGTGATCGGACCCCTGGTCGAAGTTCCTGTGATGATCGGCCTGGTGACTGTCGCTTTCGCCTTGAAAAAACGATATTTTAAGAGTGAGATGCAGCCAGCGGCAGAAACTGCTTAATGCGAGGCAACTTACCAACATAACAAGGATGGAAGCATGACAGAATTTCTGGAAACCACGGTTGATAAATTTATCTTCAAAGTCGCTGTTGATCGCTACTATAACAGCGAAGGGGTATGGGCTAAACCTGAGGAAGAGATGATCCGCATCGGACTATCTGATTTTGTGCAGCAGCGCAATGGGGACGTCGCC
>DATKXE010000470.1:0-3385 GCA_035529195.1 Anaerolineales bacterium | reverse complement strand
TTCTGCAATACCCTTTATTAATAATACAGAAAAAGTGTGGAGAGGAATTACAGATGATCAATAAAAAACTCTAGCAATATGGTTTGACTAATTTGAGGGCATAATTTTCATTGTTATGTAAGATGTGAATTCATCAGGATACTCGGGTCAGCTTGATGGTTGACCCGAGTAAGAAACTAAATCTTAGCGAGGGTTCAGGAGGCACTATAATGATCGACTTTACTTTCACAGAAGAGCAGGATCTTTTCCAGAAAGCAGCGAGAGAATTTGCTGAGATCAAAATCGCTCCCCATGTACCAGAAATGGAAGAAAACGATCTGTCATGGAATCCGGTGATCAAAGAATTGGGTGAGGGCGAAATGATGGCCATTACAATTCCGGAGGAATATGGTGGGCTTGGTTTAGGCTATACCGTCAGGATGATCGCATTGGAGGAGATCGCGCGTATTTCCGTCGCAACAGCAATGATGATGCAGGTCGGAGGGCTTGGCATCGATCCGATCATCCTTTTTGGTACCGAAGAACAAAAGCAGAAGTATCTGCCTGGATTGGCTTCGGGTGAGCGATTTGCCACCGTTGCTGTCACAGAACCAACAGGCGGTTCCGATCCGAAAGGCTGCCGCACGACCTACAAGAAGCAAAACGGGTCTTATGTTCTCAACGGACGCAAGTGCTTCATCACCAACTCTCACATCGCCGACACCCAGGTGGTGCTGGCAGTGGATGAAGATAATGATGAAGCTTACTCGACTTTCATCCTCGAAAAAGGGATGGAGGGTTTTGAGCCAACACATATTGAGCACAAGATCGGCATGCGCGGATGCAACACCGGTGAGATCGAGATGAAGGATTGCGTTGTTCCGGCCGAGAATCTGCTGGGACCGGAAGGCAAAGGCATGCGGGTTTCTATGACTGCTATCAGCGAAGCAGGGCGCGCCGGAATGATCGGCTGCGCTTTGGGGCTGCAAACAGCCTGCCTGGAGGCAGCGGTTAAATTCGCCAATGAACGCATTCTATATGGAAAACCGGTCAGCAGACTGCAAGCCCAACAATTCAAGATCGCTGACATCAAGATTGATCTGGAAGCCGGTCGCCTGCTCGGGTATCGAGCATCCGCCTCGCATGATAGAGGTGAGCGCGCTGGCAATGAATACGCCGTAGCGAAGTATTTCACCACCGAAGCTGCTCAGAGAGCGGCTAAAATGGCCGCGGATATTCATGGCGGCTATGGCTGCATGGATGAGTACCCGGTCACCCGCTATGTGCGTGATTCATTTGTCCTTGGACCTTCTGCCGGTACATCCGACATCATGAAAGTAATCGTAGCTCGCTGGGCGCTCTCTTAGCCTGTTGGGATTCTCGCTACAGATCAAACACCTTTCCTGACTCAGGATTTCGATGCTTAGAATTGTTATTTGTGTTAAGGCAGTTCCTGAACCAAAAGCTGCTGAAGAACTTAAAATCGATCCGCTTACAAAATCACTCACCAGATTGGATATCCCTTTGGTGATCAACCCGCTTGACAGGAATGCACTGGAGGCTGCTTTGCTGATAAAAGAGCAATCTGCAGCACACATCACTGTGATCAGTATGGGACCGCCTCCAGCTGGAGAAATTGTAAAGGAATGCCTTGCTTTAGGTGCAGATACTGGCATCCTTTTATCTGATCCATCTTTTGCGGGAGCAGACGCATATGCCACCGCTTTCACTCTTGCCAAGGCCATCGAAAAAGTCGCAGAGGTCGATGTCGTGTTGTGCGGCAGGGCGAGCAGTGATGGGGCAACCGAATGGGTAGGCCCGGAGCTGGCCATATTCTTGGATATGCCAGTGGTGACAATGGTGCGGGAGTTTGTCGCATCAGAGAGGAGCAGTTGGAAGGTTAAAGCAGACCTTGAGAATGGTTATCGATTGGTTCAGGTAGAACTACCAGCAGTTTTCACAGTGACCCAGGACGTCAATAATCCCCGCACGCTCAGTTTCTCAGGGATCATCAAGGCTAGAAAGAAAGAGATCACTACCTGGGGGCTGGATGACCTGGCTTTGCCAGCAGATTCTGTCGGTCTGAAAGGATCTCCAACGATCGTATCAAAACTGACAGTTGTTGAGAGCAAACGGGAGTGCCAGATTATTGAAGGCACATTGGAAGAAAAAGTGGATTTTGTGATCACTAAATTGGTGGAAACGGGAGTGATATGATCAGTGATCATAAAAACTCTGTGTGGGTGATTGCAGAACAGAATGGGGGAGATATACCTGTTGTCTGCCTCGAAATAATCGGCCAGGCTCGTAAGTTAGCAGATGATCTGGACGTCCCTGTCGAGGTGGTTCTTCTTGGGAACGGCATTAGCGACCAAGTCGATTTGCTGTTCTTTGCGGGAGCGGATGCAGTCCATCTGGGTGATGCACCTGGTTTTGACATATACCAGCCCGAGATATTCACGGAGACCATTGTTTCGCGTGCCAAAGAGCTGGATCCTCAAATCATGTTGGTTGGTTCAACATTTATGGGGCGAGAATTAGCCCCATTGATCGCCGCCAAACTTGGTACAGGTTTAACAGCCCATTGTATCGATCTGGTTTTGGATGAAAATGGAATCCTCGAGCAGCAAATCCCGGCATATGGGGGCATGATGTCGATCATTTGCCCCGATAAACGCCCCCAAATTGCCACTATTGCCCGGGGTGTTTTTCCAATGCCGGCATTGGATCAGAATCGATCAGGAAAGATCCTGCCGGTTGAAGCCCCTCAAGGAATAAAAAATCGGGTGCAGACTCTCGAAGTAGTCCATGTAGTACCCAAAGGTGTGCCGCTAGAATCCGCTCCTGTTGTGGTCGCCGGCGGTGTTGGCGCAGGATCCAAAGAGGGTTGGCAGGAGATTGAAGCCCTGGCTGAGACCCTCAATGCAGCTTTGGGTTCAACGCGACCCGCAGTTGATGAGGGTTGGACGGAATTAGAAACCATGATTGGACAAAGTGGGAAAATGGTAAATCCGGAGCTTTATATTGGAGTGGGTTTATCAGGAGAATTGCAGCATATGGTGGGCATTGTTGGGGCAAAAGTAATGATCGCCATCAACAATGACGCCAAGTCTCCCATCTTTGAGCAGGTGGACTATGGCGTGGTTGAAGATTGCCGTGTCTTTGTGCCAGCTTTAGTGGAAGCATTGAAGAAAAACAAAGGTTACACCGGGAGGGCAGCAAATGTCATTTGAGCGTTTATTAAACCCGCGCACTATCGCTGCCTTCGGTGGTGCCAATGCCCAGGAGGTCATTCGCCAGAGCGATCGCATGGGATACCAGGGGGAGATCTGGCCGGTCCATCCCAAGAAGGATGAAATCCTGGGGCGTAGGGTATACCGGTCAGTGGATGATCTACCGGGTAGTC
>DATKXE010000469.1:0-19510 GCA_035529195.1 Anaerolineales bacterium | reverse complement strand
TCTCATTCCGCTAATTGGCAATGTTGCCGAACACTTTGTTGCTGTTCAAGTCGCAGCACGCAACCAGATGGATTTAAGCGTCGAGATTGCCGTATCCTCAAGTTTGCAAATCGCCCTGTTTGTTGCTCCAGTTCTGGTCTTCATCAGTTTGCTCATGGGCAATCCCCTGCAGCTTATATTCAACGAGCTGGAGCTGATCGCACTAATTGCCGGAGTGCTTATCACTGCCTTTGTGTCAGAGGATGGTGAGGCTAACTGGTTAGAAGGCGCTGTGCTGTTAACCATTTACTACATCCTGGCGCTGGGATTCTTCCTGATTGATTAAATTGTGAGCGTGCATTTTTGGAATTGCAGAAAGAAATAAGATTTTTAACAGACCCCTGGTTAATATTTGGCGCGATCGGATTTGGAGTTGCTCTTCTGGTTGCTACCTTGCTTCTGCTGTCCTGGACTCGATCTCCGCAAAACCCAACCAGTCCATCAACTGCCGTAATCACCGTAATTGCTTTACCTACCCCCACTCAGATACTCCCAACAAGTCTCCCTGCTGGGGAAGAAACCCCAGCCGCGACCAGCCTCCCGAACCCACCCCCAGGAGATATTGAAGTTGATGCATACGTACAGGTGATAGGTACCGCTGGTGGTGGTTTACGATTGCGGGACGGTCCTGGATTGGACCGCGCAGTCCGCCTTTTAGGAGAAGAGAACGAAATATTTTTGGTGCGTGATGGTCCCCAACAAGCAGATAGCTATACCTGGTGGTATTTGCAGGGTCCATTTGATGAATCTCGCAATGGTTGGGCGGCAGCTAATTTCCTGCGCGTGGTTCAAAATCCTTGAACCAAACGATTTACTCGCGATGACAAATACCCTTAAAAAGGATGCGGAAGAATATGGATATTCTAAAACCGACTGGCATCACTGGCGATCGACAAACCAGGGTGGTGACAATAAACTGGAATGATGGCCATACAAGCCAATACTCATTTACCTTACTGCGTGTTGCTTGCCCATGTGCTGAATGCAGGGGAGGGCATGCGAATATGGGTGGCGATCCGGGACCAGAAATGTTCGCTGCACAGGAAGAAGATACACCAGGTACACGTTTGGTAAAGATTGAAGCGGTCGGCACATATGGAATCACCCCAGAATGGGAAGATGGGCACCATTATGGAATCTATAATTGGAGTTATCTGCGGAAATTATGCCCCTGTCCCGATTGTCGAGATGAGACAAGTTAAATAAAAGGTGAATTAAACAGCACCTGGTTTATGGGTTATATTGGGGAATTAGAGATAATCTCTCAGGTTGTGTTCCACCGCGTATGCGGCAGCTTCCGCACGATTGCTGACACCCAATTTAGAGAGAATACTGCTTACATAGTTGCGCACAGTTCCTTCACCCAAAAAGAGCGCCTTTGCGATTTCGCGATTTGTTTTTCCCTCAGAAACCAGCAGCAGGACATGCCTTTCTTGCTGGGTAAGTGCAGAGAATGCTGAGGCTTCTTCTTCTTTGGCAGCTTTACGAACTTCTTGAAAGATGCGCTGGGTAACAGCTGGATCTAAGAGCGCTTCACCTCTGCTAACCGCCTCGATCGCGCGAACCAGGTCTTCGCCACCAATTTGTTTCAACACATACCCGGAGGCTCCAGCCCGGATCGCTGAGAAGAGCATCTCATCCTCAGCGTAGGAAGTCAACATGATAACTTTGGTGTCCGGATAACTGGCAGATATTTCTTCGCAGACCTCAATACCAGAGCCACCCGGCAAGCGAATGTCCATGACAACTACGTCGGGTGTGTAAGCTGCGACCCTTTCAAGGGCCTCGCGGGCGTTGCTCGCTTCGGCGACAACTTCGAATTCTGGATGGCGTTCTAGCAGTGATTTTAGTCCCAAACGGACGACTTCGTGGTCATCTACCAATAAAATACGTTGTTTTGTCATTGGTCGGCTTACCTCTTCGGATGTGAGTATAGCCCAGAGTATAACGACTGGCAAGGTCTGAATTTACCCGAGTAAAAATGGTAATTCTGGATGTTTATCGGCAGACTTGAGCTGAGATATCTACCTGGGGAGGTCATTCTTCGAGCAAGGCTTTATCCCGTTGGAAATCGACGAATCTATAACCCACACCGCGTTCGGTGAGGATATATTTAGGATTAGCAGGATCTTTCTCAATCTTTTGGCGCAGGTAATTGATATACAGCCTGACATAATGGGGTTCGTCCCTGTATTCGTATCCCCAGACCTTGGTCAAAATTTGATCATGGGTGAGCACCCAACCTGCATTTTGAACCAGGTGGTAAAGCAAGCGGTATTCAGTGGGTCGCAGCTTCACGAGATTACCTTCAACCCAAACTTCATGACGGTCAAAATCGAATTTCAAGCGATCATCAACTTCGATCAGCCCGTGCGTGCTGGCACCAGTCATCTCTGTCCGGCGCAGTACTGCCCGGACTCGACTGACCAGTTCTCTTGGACTGAAAGGTTTCGTGATGTAGTCATCCGCGCCTAATTCCAGACCATGCACGCGGTCTTCCTCTTCACCTTTAGCAGTGAGCATGATGACGGGTACAGTGTTTGATTCCCGGATCATTTCCAGGACTTCAAAGCCATCCATGTCCGGCATCATGACATCTAACAGGACTAAATCAGGTAAATTGCTGCGAATTTTGTCAATAGCCTGTTTTCCATTAAAGGCTTCAAACACTTGAAATCCATCATGTTCTAAATTCAAACGAATGAAGCGAACCATGCGCTCCTCGTCATCAACCACCAATATTCGTCGGTCTCTGAAACTATCCTGCATCGATTACTCCCTCACAAATCCAATGATGTCTTCATCGCTATCTTCACCAGGCATGATTTCAATGAAATTGATCTTCTCGATTGGCCAGATGACGGTGGCAACCTGTTCCTGGATATATTCGATGTCTTTTCCATCGATGTGTCGCGGATTGTGCACCGTGATGATGTTATCTGTCGGTGCCGGCAGCTCATCGATTTCTCCAAGGATTGGCTCGGAATTCAGGATGTGTAAAATTATTTGTTTGGACATAGAAAGGTTCCCATTTGTGAAGGGTCTACCTGCACAAGAAATAACAATGCAATCGAGATTAAACAGGTATTTTGATGATGATAACAGAAATATTATCCGGACCACCCGCTTTATTGGCAGCTTCCAGGAGCAATTCGCTGGCTTGTTGGGGAGAAGCTGCATTTATGATGATCGTTAACATGTCCAGATCTGAGACAGCTCCCCATAAGCCGTCTGAACATACCGTTAAATATCCAGACGATGGTTTTGTTGTTGAAATGATATCGGCATCAACCTGTTCAACCTGACCCAGAGCACGGTAAAGAACGTTACGTTGAGGGTGGATAGCGGCCTCATCAGATGTGATCTGCCCCAAATCTTCCAGGCGCTTGACCAGAGAATGATCAGTGGTTAACACCTGGGGATCGTGATCTGCCTCAAAATGATATGCCCGGCTGTCACCGATATGCACGATCGCCATCTTATTACCCAGCACGAGCAATCCAGTAAGAGTAGACCCGCCACCAGGAGCATTTTGCTGGATAGATTGGTGGGCGGAGCGAATTCCTGCAGTCATGATCTCTTCGATCTGCTCTTCCCGAAAATCTGTGATCAAACCCAAGCTTGGCGGGATCAATTCTGGGAGCACATGATTAACCATGGCTTGGATGGCTAATTCGCTGGCCTTCTCCCCATAAACGTGACCTCCCATTCCATCTGCGACGATATACAAACCCATAGGGATACTTGCGCTGTTGCTGATCAGATTGGTGGTCATGGCAAACAAGGAATCTTCGTTATGATCACGCTGCATGCCAACAGAACTGCCAATTCCGGTCAGGAATGGTTTTGAGGGGATCGGTGACATTTGTGGTTTCTGGTCACCAGAAACATAGGGTTGAGTGGGAAGATCAGAGGTCCCAGGGGAAGAAGAGTCTTCGCCCTCTATCTCGTCTCGTCTACCAAATAAATTATTTAACAAATCTGACACTCGGAAAATCTATCCATGTAAGAGCTGCTGCCAGGGCTAACGAAAAGGTTTGGCTGGCAAGGCGTAGAGCAGGTTATCAGTTGAGCCAATATAAATGCGATCATTACCGGCAGCTGGAGTTGCGGTGATGGGTTGATTTGTATTGAATTTCCAGCGCAGCTGACCATTTTGGCGATCCAGGCAGTATAGATTACCGTCTACAGACCCACAATAGAGCTCATCTTCAAAGACAATGGGAGAACCGGTTACCTGGTTTTCGGTCTGGAATCTCCATACTTCTTTGGCATTATTCGTGTTCACGCAGTATATATTACCATCGATAGACCCAGTATAAAGCAGGTTTTCAGCAACACAGGGTGAAGATATTGAACCTTTACCCATCTTGAAACGCCAGATTAGATATCCGGATTTGGCATCCAAAGCATATATATATTTATCAAGCGAGCAGAAAAATACCAGGCCGTCAGCGACGACTGCTGATGACGTGATTGCTCGTTTGGCTTTATAGCGCCATTTTATTCCCCCTCGGAAATCCATACAGTAAAATTCTCCCGCCTCATTACCCGCATAAATTTCTTCTTGAGTAACGAAAGGAGTTGCACGAATTTCCCCAATGGTATCTACTTGCCATATTCCTCTGCCTCCATTGATGTTGACAGCATGCACCGACATGTCATCAGAACCGATGAAGACATGACCATGAGCAACGAAAGGTGAGGAACGGATCGGTCCGTTGGTGTAATAAGTCCATAATAATGAACCTGATCGACCAGAAACAACATGCAAACGATGGTCTTCAGAACCAATAAATATAGAATCGTCCGCTATCGCTGGACGGCTGACGATACCACCATCGGTTTGGTATTTCCAAATGATATTGCCGGTTTCGGCGTTGAGTGCATACAGATGGTGATCGTATGAACCGAAATAAACCATCCCGCGATCGTATAATGCGGTACCGCGGATGTCATCGTTACTGGTGAAAGTCCAAATGGGCTGGATGGTATTATCAGGTAATGGGATAACCGCATCAAATTGGGGAGAAAGCTGCCGGGATTCGGATCTACCAATTACCGCCAGCAAGGCCGTTTTCAATTCTGCTGCGCTTTGATAGCGGTCAGCGGGATTGCTTTGCATGGCTTTATTGATGATGTCCTCCAGGTCCACTGAGACCTGGGGATTGGACTGGCGAATTGATTGATGGTTAGCATCCATTAAATCTTGATCGGGAGGCCGAAGACCACTTAGGAGGTTATATAAGCACGCACCCAATGAATAGATATCCGCTAATGCATTGACCTGTCCCTGGTAGAGCTCGGGAGCGGCGTAGCCTTCTGATCCAATCAAGGCGTTCTTAACATCCTCATGAAAGGAGACTGCAAGACCAAAATCAACCAGCATAAGATGATGGTGATGGTCGAGCAAGATATTGGTTGGATTAAGATCGCGAACGTAAATTGGCTCAGGTTCGTGCGCATGTAAATACTGCAGCACCTCGCAAATCCCAATTGCCCACGGAACAACTTGTTCTGCAGGTAGGAATCCGGCTGAATCTTCCAATAAGGAGGCTAGTGTCTGACCGTGAATGAACTCGAGGATCAAGTAGGAATGTCTTTCCTGGGTAAAATAATCCAGGATAGCGGGGATCGCTGGATGATTGAGGGTTGCCAGGAGATTGGCCTGGCGCTCAAAACTCTTGAGATTATCCTCTCTGGTTTGCGAATCCGGGGATGGATTGTAGAACTCTTTGACCGCCACCAGTTTGGCTACCTTAGGAAAATGAAGGTCGCGGGCCTGGTAAACTGCACTGGTTGGGCTTTGGCTGATCGTAGTTTGAATCAAATAACGTTCAGAGAGCCGGGCCCCCTTTTTCAACAATAAATTTTCTGAGTTATCATTCTGAATTCTGTTCATAGCTTATTTTAGTTTGGAATCTTGCTGGTTAAGTAAGGATAATTGGGATCCTGGTTTTTCGACTCTGAACTGGAAAGGGCAGTATAGATTGTAATGACATTTCATAATCTTGATCGGCTGGTTTGATTATAGCCACCAATAGTGGTTTGTGCAAATTACAAATCAGCATGTTATCAAGCGGGCAGCTTTCCAGCTGATATTGCTATCAGTATAATATTAGTTCTGATCAGGAAAGGAAAAGTGAGCATGTACAGCCATGAAGATTATCTTTCACCCTACACCTGGAGATATGGGTCAAAAGAGATGCGTCATGTTTGGAGTGAAGTTAACAAGCGTCGTCTTTGGCGCAAGATCTGGGTGACCTTAGCTGATGTCCAATCCGAATTTGGATTGGTATCAGCGGAACAAGTGACCGATCTCCGCGATCACATCAACCAGGTGGATATCCTGCGCTCTTTGGCGATTGAAGAGCAAATTCATCATGATTTGATGGCTGAGCTGAAGGCCTTTGCTGAGAGCGCACCATTGGGGGGTGGCGTCTTGCATCTAGGTGCAACTTCCGCTGACATTGAAGATAACGCGGATGTGCTGCGCATCCGCCAGGCTTTTGATTTAATCATCGATAAGTTAGTCAAATTAATACTCACCCTGACCGACCAGGTGGATAGATGGGCAGATTATCCCATAATGGGCTATACCCACCTGCAGCCCGCAGAGCCAACAACCCTGGGCTACCGGCTGGCTTTTACTGCACAGGACTTGTTCTACGATTGGGATGAGCTGCGCAGGAGCCGGCGGGGATTGCGAGGCAAAGGTTTCAAGGGTGCGGTGGGGACTGGCGCCTCCTATGCAGAACTAATCGGAGGCGATAATCTGGCTGAATTCGAGACCAGGCTGGCGATGGAGCTTAAAATGCCGTTTTTCCCTGTGACCTCGCAAGTTTATCCCCGCAAGCAGGATTACCGCGTGCTCAGCAGCCTGGCTGGCCTGGCGAGTTCACTTAATAAATTTGCCTTCGACCTGCGCATCCTCCAATCACCAGCGTTTGGGGAGCTGGCAGAACCATTTGGGAGTAAGCAGGTTGGATCTTCGGCGATGCCTTTCAAACGGAATCCGATCAATGCCGAAAAGATCGATTCACTAGCCCGATCTTTAGCCCAGCTGCCGCGCCAGGCATGGGATAATGCTGCAAATTCCCTGCTGGAGAGGACATTAGATGATTCTGCAAACCGGCGTTCGATTCTGGCAGAAGGATTTTTGATCGCGGATGAGCTGCTTGATACAGCGCAACGCATAATTGCAGGGCTCGTGATAGATGAGGCTGCTATCCAGCGCAATCTATTGATGTATGGCCATATTGTCGGCAGCGAACGAGTTTTGATGGCGCTAGTAAAAGCGGGTGCTGATCGCCAGGTGATGCACGAGCGTTTACGGGAATTGGCAATGATGGCGAGGGAGAATGTTGGCAGCGCTGAGCAGGAACTGCTGGATGAGACGATCATCCAGGAACCGCTCTTCCTGGAATATCTCAGTGCAGCTCAGCTAGGAGAGCTGCTGGATACCAGCCAATATATTGGTGATGCTCCTGAACGGACCCGTGAATTTTGCAAAATCATCCGGGATCAATTCGAGAAATCTTCCGCATGAATTCGAATTAATTCAGTTAATGAATTTTTCCTTGGTCGCGCCCTCCAATCATATTGGTTCTGGATAGTTTATTAATGGCAAGCGAACCTTTATATTTAATAACATCTAAAATCCAATAACCAGGTGACATTTTTATTAACTTAACCAAGAACTATCACAAACCCCTGCGCTGGACAGTTTCACTCACATCAAGGTTGAAGACTACTTCATCCACGCTGAACACAGCCCATGCCGTACCCTCGCCAAACCAGGTGACCGCACCGACCGTCAAGGCGAGCTGCCCGTTTAAGACTTGCCATTCTATGGCTTCATTGATCCACAGTGTTTTGGTTTCATCGCTGGCTTCTTTGTAGCGCATGGCTTCTGTATGGCTCAACAGCCCGGTTTGGGGATTGAAGCGTACCAGGAATGTCTCCCGTTCTTCACCATAAGGGATTCTCAGTATTGCAGTATCATCATTGACTGGTTCCCAGCTGACTCGAGGATCGGTAATGAAAATGGGAGGCAGCCAGACTGATTCCGCCCATAATCCCAGGTTGGCAGCTTGGTTGATCTTGGGTTCGTTTTCCGTCACCCCAAAGGGTAATTCCAAGCGGCTGTTGCCATCCAGATACAGCTCGTTCACCTTTAAGATTGGGAATCCAAACCAGGTGACTTCGATGTAATGGCGGTAATTCTTACCAGCCTCATGGACAAAGCGAAAGCGCCCGGGAAGAGAAATTCCAAACATACGCATTTTCGCCCTACCCGAGATGACCGCTGATTCAATGATCGGAATTTGGTCCCCATACATCGTACGGTAGAAGCGCCCAACCGGACCAGGTAATCCATCCGGTAAGCTGGTAGTTTCTAAGCCTGCCTCTCGAGCAGGTAGGGGTGGCAGAGGTTTCGGTTTTACTTTGAGCCCGATCCACAAAATGGACCCCAGAGCAATAAGTGCGACCAGAATGGCGATGAGGATATTCATGATTTGCTCTTATAAGTATTGAATACCCTTGATAATATTATCCCATAAGTGAGAAACGAAGGCGGTTCGCCGTTTTTCCATTATGGAGTAGTTTGTCCATTTCTGTTCATTCTTTAGAATAGGATAAAAGTTATTATGACACATTCGCTTTTTGCTTGCTACTAATTCCGAGATTGATTTCCGATAATTAATTCTTTATACTGGTTATGCGGGAAGACAAAGGAAGCTATCGTGAGCAATCAGGATAAAAATGGAATTTCAAGTACAGCTAGAGATAAATTGGCGATCACGAGTCTTGTGCTGGCAGTTATTGCTATGTTTGGTGTGATTCCGTTATCAATATTTCCTTTCTTTATTTCATGCGCGATAAATGATTGGAATGGATGCACTAGTATTGATGATGCTGTTAGATTCTTTTTTTATTTATGCTTATGCTCAATTGCAGCTAGCATACTGGCGATCATTCTAGGTTTGACCTCCTACCCAGGGGCTGAAAAAGGCTCGATAACAAGGGTTATTGCGGCTGTCGGGATGGGTATTGGGTTTATTGTTTGGCCTCTGGTTCTCATAACCGGTATCCTCCTATGGCTTGGAAGTATCTGGTAATGGATTATTAACGAAAAAAACTATTCTTACAAAAACCTCATTTCTTTTCCCACAATCCTAATTCTCCAACTCCCATGACGCAGCAGAAATCAATTCATAACCTGAATTTCTCTTTAACCCCCCTTCTATTCATCGGCAATCTATCCATTCAACTTACATTACTTCGCGGTGTAGAACCGTGACGGGAAACTGAAGGCGATCATCCGCCAGCCAGTTGGGAGCATAGATAAAAAAACTGGGAGGTCAGAATTAGACCTCCCAGCGAGCTATAAACCCTTTTGAACTTAGCGAAAATCCGGTTCTGGATTGGGTTTGTTATCCAGGATTTGCTCAATTCGCTCCAGAACTTCGCTGGTCAGCTTGGGTACCACCTCCAGGGCGGACATGTTCTCGACAACCTGTTCAGGACGAGATGCTCCGGTGATCACAGTGCTGACGTTCGGATTTACCAAACACCAGGCTAAGGCCAGCTGCGCCATCGTGCAGCCAAGTTCTTCAGCGATCGGCGTTAGCAGGGCGACTTTTTCGAGCTTCTCTTTACCTTCGGGGCTTTGGTAATCTTCCTTCAGCCAATCATAACCCTCTAAATTCAAGCGGCTGTCCTCAGGGATGCCCTGATTGTACTTGCCCGTCAGTATCCCGCTATCCAAAGGGCTCCAGATCGTGGTGCCCAAACCAATCCTTTGGTACAGGTGTGCATAATGCCTTTCGACGCGCTTGCGATTGAACATATTGTACTGAGGCTGCTCCATCAAAGGTGGAATTAGATGTTCACGCCGGGCAACTGCATAAGCCTCCATGATCTTATCCGGACTCCATTCACTGGTACCCCAATAAAACGCCTTTCCCTGGTTGATCAAATAGGTCATCGCACGGACCGTTTCTTCGATGGGAGTATGGAGATCAGCACGATGGCAGAAGATCAAGTCTACATAATCTAACTGTAAGCGCTCCAAAGATGCTAGGGCTCCCTCGACGACGTGTTTGTGGGACAAGCCATTATCATTGGGACCCCGACCACCCCAGAAGATTTTGGTTGAAATCACCAAATCAGAGCGCTTCCAACCTGCTTTCTTGATCACCTTACCCATCACCGTTTCAGCTTCTCCATGGGCATAGGCTTCAGCATTGTCAAAGAAATTCACCCCCGCATTAAGCGCGGCTTCCATGCACTCGTAGGCGATCTGCTCCCCGACCTGTCCACCATAAGTAACCCAGGCGCCCAGCGAAAGCGCTGAGACCTGCAGACCAGATTGCCCTAAGTAACGGTACTCCATGCTTGCCTCCAATTATTCGTTGAAATATTATGATGACTGTGTTTTTGGCTTGATTTGCTCTCTGGATTTTAATAATAGCTCCTGGTTGGCAGCCGTTAGGATTGGGAAACTTATGGAGCGGTAATCAAATTTATCCCGCAAGGGGAATGGTTGAGAACCATCTAAGGTCTCAATTACCGCGGAAGATTCTTGGGCGATCAACCAGCCGGCAGCGATATCCCAAATCTTCGGTGTGGCTTCGAAACCTACTACGGCCATGCCTCGCGCCACAGCGCATAATGAGTAGCAAGCAGATCCGAGAATGCGGGTTTTGTAGCGGATGGTGACGTCATAGTGCTGGTGTGTTCGGGTGCAGCAGGAGAAAAAAGATGTTGTTTTCCCTGGTAAAGGAGGTTGGGAATGAATGGGTTCATCGTTCATGAAAGCGCCAGCAGCTCGCGAGGCTGTAAATATTTCGTTGAGAAATGGGAAATAAACCACCCCTATCTCAGGCCACCCGTTCACGATGCGAGCGATGGAAACACCCCAGATCGGTAATCCCAAACTAAAATTCGTGGTCCCATCCAAGGGGTCAACCACCCACACTGCTGATTCAACTGCACCGATTGCAGGCTGCAGTTCTTCGCTGATATAAGCATCTGCGGGGAATTGGTGCTGAATTGCTTCAGCGATCATTTGGTCTGCTGAAAGGTCGGCTTCCGTTACAACGCTGAAGTCTTCTTTCAGGCTGGTATAAGTGCCGTTGGGATTGAAATACTCCAGCAAATGTTTACCAGTATCTCTGGCCAGCTGTGTAGCGAATCGCAAAGTTGAATCCATTGCGTGAGTATAACATTTAATTTGAAAGCTCAATCAGGGAAGTGCAAAGGAATGCGAGACCAGGGAACTATGTCCCCAATTTCACCATCTCAAGTGCTTACGGGATAATCTACCTAAATAAAAATATCAACCAAATCCATTCCCGGGTGACAGATCCTGGGGAATAAAATAAAGTTCAATTCGTTGGTTTGATTAGAAATCAAGATTTGGTGACGATCTCCACGTAATCTTCAGTTAATGTGTCTAGAGAAGAGGCATTCAAGAATTCCATTAAATCGACCGCCAGAAATGCCTTGTGTTCTGCATCCCGGCGGCTCCATGTGCGGCTTTTCACTTCCAGGAAATGGCCCAGAGCTGGGTCATCGACTCGATCGAGATTGATAAAAAACTCCGTGCCCTTGAATAAAACTCGCCAACGCAGGCGGTGTTTCTCCACCACCACTTCTTTAGAAGGATTGAAATATTCCCGGTAAAAGCGCAAGCTATGCGTGGCAGGAGCAATGTAGCGGCTGCGAGAAAGGAGGACATCGCTCTCATATTGAGCTTCCCTGGCAGGTCCAATCATGGTCAAGCGGTAGCGAGCATTGGTGATCTGGTCGTTTTCATCGATATACTCGTCTTCACGGTAGCGCAGTATCCCTTGATCCGGATCTGCAAACATGAAGTACACGTCATATTCGTGGTAGTGGCGTGAATACAGAATCTCTAAACCTGGTCCCTTAATGGCTTTGAGAAGAGAGTCTGGGTCAGATACGCGTACTTTGACCTGAACTTCGAAACTTTCCTCTTCCATTGCCCCACCGATCGCGACCAGCTTGGAAAGAACAGATTTCTCTCGTTCCACCAGGAAGGAATCAATCCGGTGAGCGTATTCGTCGGCAAGGGTGATTAAATTTGCATCATCCAGCGTGACCAATTCCCGATCGCGCATCAACCAGCGCCCATTGACCATGACAGATTGGACATCGGTTGATTTTGCAGCGTAGGCTAATTGAGAATAAACATTGACCTTATTGCGCTGAAATCGGGGTGCATTGTGCAAAGTGGATATATCTACAATGATCAGGTCGGCGCGTTTTCCTGGTTCCAAGGTGCCGATGATATCATCCATGTGCATCGCCTTGGCCCCTAATCGAGTAGCCATTGAAAGGGCTGTGGAGGCGGGTACCGTGGTGGGGTCGCCAGTGATCCCTTTTGCCAGGAAGGCAGCCATGCGAATCTCTTCAAACATGTCAAGGTCATTGTTTGAGGCAGGCCCATCCGTCCCAATGCCCACATTCAATCCTATGGACAGCATATCACTAACCGGTGCAGCACCAGAGGCAAGCTTCATATTCGAGGAGGGACAGTGTGCTACCCCGGCAGAGTGGTGGAGCAGGGTACGCATCTCTCCTTCGTCGATATGCACACAATGGGCTGCCAGAACTTTGGCATTGAAGATGTTGTTTTTCTTAACATAGGGTATGACGGGCATCCCGTTCTCAGCACGTGAGTTTTCGACTTCGGTTTCCGTCTCGGCGAGATGGATATGCAGAGGGACGTCAAATTCAACCGCCAATTCGGAAGTCGCACATAAAATATCTTCCGTACAGGTGTAAGGCGAGTGAGGGGCAACTGATGGCACTATCAGGGGATGGTCTTTCCAGCGATAAATAAACTCTCGGGCTTCAGCCAGTGATTCTTCATATGATTCGGCATCCGGCGTCGGGAATTTCAACACGGTTTGGGAACATAAGGCGCGCAGACCAGCTTCCGAAGTCGCGCGGGCAACCTGCTCCTCGAAATAATACATATCTGCAAAACAAGTAACGCCATTACGGATTAATTCCACACAAGCCAGCTGCGTGCCCAGGCGGACGAAATCTGGCGATACAAACTCCCGTTCCACGGGCATCATGTAGCCCATCAACCAGACATCCAGGCGCAGATCATCGGCCAAACCGCGCAGCAGGGTCATGGGGACATGCGTGTGGGCATTGATCAAGCCTGGCATGACCACTTTCCCTTCACAATCGATCACCTGGTGAGCAGGATATGCCTGGCGAATCTCTTTTTCCGGACCCACGGCGATAATTGAATCCCCGGAAACGGCAACAGCACCAGGATCATACTGGTTCAATTCCTCATCCATGGTCAGGACGATTGCATTGGTCAATAATAAATCTGAAATTTCAGCCATTATTTTCCCTTTCGACATAATTCGTGAAGAATGATCTGGGTTTATTTATTCATTTTTGCCTTGAGCTGATAGTATCCTATAATTTGCGGATCAAATCTAAACACTGGTTTGCAGCCCAGGTAGAGGCATAACCGGGTGGACCGCCGTAAGAGAGCGGGATCAGCTGCTCAGCCTGCGGGGAATTGCAGGCCAGATAGATTTTCTGGCGTTTCTCACCAGGATGGAGAGTGACACCCAGGATGACATCCGCCAGCTGGTTAAACGGGTGAGTCTTGATCCTTTCAACCAGGTTTTCCGGAGAAAGCGGTGCGGTTGACATCTCACCAGCGATGAATGGACCCTGGGCGGATGCCAGTTTGTGAATCAGGTTGCCATTCAAACCGGATTCAAACACTGCCAATTTCCATCCCTTTAATTGTATATTCGAGAGAGCAACTTGTTCCAGGGTTTCTTGATCAGCCCCATAAATCCAAGATCCGAGGCGTTCCCGCACGAGGTTTTCTACATCCTGGATTAAAGCCCAGGCTTCGTCTTCGGAATCAGCTTTGGCAGTGATGCGTACATCGACCCGACCCGCATGCGCAGCCAACCCGACAGTTGGATTGCCAAGCTGCTCTAAGTCTCCGATGATATCATCGATCTGGGATTCTCCCGCTCCAGCGGTATGAATCACCCTGGCTTTGATCACCCCATGCAAATCCAGGCGCTGGTGCAAATAGGGGATGATCCTGGTCTCCATGATGTGCTCCATCTCGCGCGGTACGCCAGGCAAGGCGATGATTGCACAGCCTTGGGTTTCAACGATGAAGGCAGGTGCGGTGCCGACTTGATTTTCTACCGCGATAGCACCCTGGGGGACATATGCCTGGCGCTTGTTGTTTTCTGTTGGAGTGCGCCCAAAGCGTAAATGGCGTTCCTCGATCTGCTTCCACAAATCACCACGAAATTCTGTCTCTATTCCCAGCGCCTGCGCTACCGCCTCACGGGTTGGATCATCGATTGTAGGTCCCAATCCGCCAGTGGTTATGATCAAATCGGTGCTGGGCAAACTGGTCTGGATCGCCTGGGCGATGCGATTGATGTTATCTCCCACGGTGGTCTGGCGGTAAAGATCGATACCCTGTTCGCGTAATTTTAATGATAAGAAGCGGGTGTTTGTATCGACGATTTCACCGAGCAGAATTTCGGTGCCGATGGTGATGATCTCAGCTGTGGGCATGGTGATTACCGTACATGAAAGTATTATTGTGCGTGGTTGAATTAACTTCAGACGACATTATATTCCTTGATCAATCTGCCGCTTTCAAAGCGGGCTAAATCGAGAGTAGAAACATCGAGACTGGAGGCTTCGCCATCCATTATGATCTCGCTCATGATTTTCCCGGCTACCGGGCCATGCATAAACCCATGCCCTGAGAAACCTGCACAGATATAAAAACCTGGGACAGGTGTCGCCCCAAAAATTGGATGAGCATCTGGTGTGTTTTCATAGAGACCCGCCCAGTGGGATAATAAGCCCGCTTTTTCCAAGAGAGGCATACGGTTTGAGGCAGCTTCAAGATGGGAAATTTCCCAATTCACATCCACATCCTGATTAAAGCCAGGTTTCTCACCAGGGTTTGACATTCCAGTCAACAATCCTTCTCCTTCGCGATGGAAATACAGCGATTGTGCGAAATCGATCACGAAGGGGAAATCCCCGGGAATTTCGGGTAATGGGGTGGTGGTCAGGATTTGCCTTCGCAGCGGTGTGATGGGGATATCTACGCCCACCAACTCCCCAATTTTACCTGCCCAAGGTCCAGCGGTGTTGATTACAACGGAAGTGATAATTTTTCCATCCTGGGTAGTAACTGCCACAATCTTGCCTGCCTGGGTTTCTACCCCAGTCACTTCCACGTTATTAAGGGTTTTTACTCCCATTCGTGCCGCGGCATTTATGTAACCCATGACAACGCTGTTTGGATCGACCAAGCCATCCTTTTCATTGAAAGTACCCGCCAGGATGTCATCCAGGTTCATCATGGGTAGACGCTTTCTGATTTCACCCCCATCTAACCAGATGGTCTGCACACCCAACTTATTTTGCAGGTGAACGTTCTTTTCATATTCGGCCAGGTCTTTCTGATTTGAGAGCAGTATCAAATATCCACACTGGCGATAATCAATGGGCTGTCCAATTTCCTCTTCGAATCTCTCCAGCATTGGCAAGGAGATTGTTGATAGACGGACATTGATCTCTGTTGAAAATTGGTATCGTACACCTCCAGCGCAGCGACCCGTCGCTCCCAGTCCATAAAATGGCTCTTTTTCCAGCAGCACAATGTTTTTTACCCCTCGGGCGGCAAGGTGGTATGCTGTGCTGGCACCCATCACACCACCCCCAATGATTACTATGTCAGCAGAACTCGGTAATTTCACTCTTCTATCCCGGGATCAATCAGACTTTATATTCAAACGAACGGTGCAAAAAATACGCCAAGATCAAATCTGGACCTCCTGCCCAAACCCCATCTTGTGCGCATTATCGAGCGCCAGGCGAGCTGCTGCAGCATCTTGAACGGCGACCCCCACGGATTTAAAGAAGGTTATTTGATCCTCATCCACTCGACCCGGTTGATCGCCCATAACGATCTCACCTAATTCCGCTTGAATATGTTCCGCATTGATGAGACCTGCCTCGATTGGCTGGATAATATCGCCTGCTTCGCTCAAGGCAGCAGAGCGCGAGTCAACGACGAGAAAGGAACGCACGACTGTTTGCGGCGGTATCTCCTGCATGTCGGGAGTATAAGCGCCAACAGCATTGATATGGACACCTGGTTTAAGGTGCTGATCTTCGAAAACTGGCCTGGTGGAGGTTGTGGCGCAGCAGATGACATCTGCCTTGGAAACCGCATCTTGGGGGTCTTTAGCCGGTCGTATATCGATAGGGATGGGTCCACACCCAGCCATCTCCTCAATGAATCTGGTGACCAGTTCGTGTTGGGGGTCGAATAACAAGACCTTTTCAATGGGGCGGACGGTGCAGATCGCCTCCAGCTGGGTGCGGCCCTGCACACCTGCACCGAATATCGCTGCGACCTGACTATCAGGGCGTGCCAGTAAATCTGTAGCCGCACCAGAAGCAGCACCAGTACGGATGGCGGTCAGACTGGCCCCTTCCAGCAGTGCGATTGGACGCCCCGTATGCGCTTCAAGCACTAAAACCACGGCGTGGATCAGGGGTAGATCACGATCCGCATTATGAGGAAAGACAGAAGCAACTTTCACCGCCAGGGCTTCAACTGATTGATGCTGCAGGTAGGCTGGCATAAATAAGCTCATGCCCCCATGTGCGGGGATTGAAAGGTGAATTCGCTGTGGAACGACTGCATTTCCCGCAGATAAGGCGGCGAAGGCGTCTTTCGTAGCGCTGATCATTTCGCTCATTGGGAGTGCTTTGCGCACATCATCTTTTGTAAGAATCAACATCGGATTGTACCCATTATCCTTATCTAGAAGTAACCAAAAAGCGCAGTGAAGGGATTATACCTAGCACTGCGCTTAATTGATTGCATCATCACATATTATGTGATTCCCAAATAAGCCTTCTGCACTGACTCGTCTGTACGAAGATCTTCAGCTGAACCGCTGAGCACGATCTCGCCAGTCTCAAGCACATAACCGCGGTCGGCGATTTGGAGGGCGACCCGTGCATTCTGCTCGACTAAAAGGATCGTGGTTCCAGCCTTATTCAGCTCCTGGATAGTGTCGAATATGCTGTCCACCAGAACAGGAGCGAGACCCATGGAGGGCTCATCCAGCAGCAGAACTTTTGGTTCGGCCATCAAGGCGCGCCCCATGGCGAGCATCTGCTGTTCGCCACCGCTAAGCGTACCACCCAACTGTTTGCGGCGTTCTTTCAAACGGGGAAACAAGGAATACACCCGCTCTAAGTTTTGGGCATTCTTCTGATTATCTGGAATGGCAAAGGCTCCCATCTGCAGGTTTTCGGCAACGGACATCTCAGAGAAGACTCGCCGTCCTTCCGGTACCTGGACAACGCCTTTGGTGACGATATCATGAGCCTTAAATTCAGATAGATCTTCACCAGCTAAGCGAACCTTTCCAACGCGCGGACGTGTTATTCCGCTGATCGTATTCAGAGTAGTCGACTTTCCAGCTCCATTGCCACCAATCAGGGATACGATTTCAGCTTCTTCTACGGTTAAGGAAACACCCTTTAATGCATGGATGTTGCCGTAGTAAGTATGAATGTTCTCGAGTTCAAGGAGCGCCATAATCGATTTCTCCTTTAGGCAGCCGGGCTTGGCTGAGTGGTTGATTGGGAGGCTGAAGCCGCGCTCTGGTCGCTGCCGCGTCCCAGGTAAGCTTCGATGACTTTGGGATCCCGCTGGATCTCCGCAGGGAGTCCTTCAGCGATCTTAGCACCGTAGTCCAGGACCGTGATCAATTCTGAAATACCCATCACCACCCGCATCTGGTGTTCGATCAGCAAGATCGTGATGCCTAAATCGTCGCGCAGCCGGCTGATAAGTTCGGTAGTATCCTGGGTTTCGCTGGGATTCATGCCAGCTGTCGGTTCGTCCAGTAAGAGCAGCTTGGGTTTGCTGCCCAGTGCCCTGGCGATCTCCAGCCGGCGCTGGTCACCATAAGCTAAGTTCTTAGCCAGGTGATCGCCTTTTCCAATCAAACCCACATACTGCAGCAGACGCCTGGCTTCTTCCACCGAGGCTTCCTCTTCGCGAACAGTGGCAGGAGTGCGGAAAATACCACCGAAAAATCCAGATTTGAGATGTGGGTGCATGCCAACCAGGATATTCTCAACCGCAGTCATATTCTTGAAGAGGCGGATGTTTTGGTAAGTGCGTGCGACGCCCATCCTGGTCACCCTGTCTGGAGAGAGACCATTGATCAGGCGCCCATCCAGGTAAATATCGCCTTCCTCCGGATTATAAAATCCGGTGACGCAGTTGAAAAAGGTGGTTTTGCCAGCGCCATTCGGACCAATGATGCTCTGGATTGCTTGCTCCTCGATCTCAATATCTAATTCACGCAAGGCTTCCAAACCACCGAATCGTTTTGTGACTTTACGTGCTTCCAGAAGAGCCATGTTTTTTCCTCCTAATCCGATGTGCTGCCAACGGGAGCGAATTCTTCATCCACAATGTCACCGACATCTTCCTTGCCTTCATGCAGTTCGAGTTTACGGCGCTCTTCAGGCCAGAGACCCTCTGGCTTATAAAGCATCATGGCTACCATGACAGCACCAACAACCATCAGGCGAAATTCTGAAAATTCACGCAGCAGCTCCGGCAAGCCGATCAAGAAGAACGCGCCTAATATGGCGCCCGGGATGCTGCCCATCCCACCGATGATGATGATACACAAAACGAAAATCGAGACCAGCAAATCGAAGCTGTGGGGATAGGCCGAGTTCAGCTTTGAAGCGAAGATGGCACCGCTCAAACCGGCGAAGGTAGCGCCTGTGGCAAATGCCAGCAGCTTGGTTGTTACCGTGTTTAAACCCATCGCCTGGGCTACATCTTCATCCTCGCGCAGCGCTATCCAGGAGCGCCCCAAGCGTGAATCTTTCAAACGCCAGGCGATGAAACCGACGACTACACAGCCAGCCAGGATCAGGTAATAGAATTTTGTCTGGAGGTTCAGCGCGGGAAGAATATTTTCTGGGATGGGTATGGCGATCTTCTGGATGCCCTGGGTGCCGCCAACGAATGGTCGCAGCCATTCGGATAGCGCTAATATGCGCACGATCTCACCGAAACCCAGGGTGACGATAGCCAGGTAGTCTCCGCGCATGCGCAGGACTGGCAGACCCAGAATTACACCGGCCAGCGTGGTGACCAGCAAAGCAATCGGCAAAGCTGCCCAAAATCCCAAGTTGAAGAAGCCCAGCTCGGGAGAGGTCAGCACGCCCATGGTATAAGCTCCGATGGCGAAAAAGGCTACATAGCCCAGGTCAAGCAATCCAGCGTATCCCACTACGATATTCAAACCCAGCGCCATGATGATATAAATACCTACATTATCAAGGACTTCTGTGAAGAAAA
>DATKXE010000468.1:0-8713 GCA_035529195.1 Anaerolineales bacterium | reverse complement strand
TACCCGCGGGAAGCGGCACGGCTTCCCAATCCAGGCTGCGGGTATCGAAGAAGAGCGCATGGTCACGCACTCCATGAGCGCTGGCGAACTGATCCATCAAGCCGCTGGAGACACCCACATATTCATTTTCTGCTTGCTGGCAAAGACGGGCTAAGGTCATTCGATCTGCTGACCAGCCACCGAAGGATTGCCAAACGACTGCAAAAGCCATCTCAACTGCCGCCGAGGAGCTCAAACCCGCGCCGATGGGCACATCCGAGGTGTAAACTGCCTGTAAACCAGCTACCCGTTTGCCAGTCTTTTGGATTGTCCAGGCCACGCCAGCCGGATAACGCGCCCAATCAGGGAGCTGGTTCCCAGCCAAATCCTGTCTGGTTGCCAAATTATCGAGCGAGAAAGAAATTTCACCCCCGATATCCGGAGCAAAGAGCTGGACGGTATTGGAAGTATTGGCCGCAGCGGCCAGGTAGACTGCCCGGTCGATGGCCGCGGGCAGCACCGGTCCACCGTTGTAATCGACATGCTCTCCAAGCAGGTTTACTCTCCCGGGTGCGCGAATCAGCTGCTCCGGTTTGTCACCAAAATGTGATTTAAAAGTCGAGATTAGTTGAGTGATATCCATCGATCAGGGGATGATGATCACCAGCAGGTTGCCAAATACGACGACGACCACCAGGAACCAGATCAGACCAGTAGCGCCTTGCTGGGCGGCGAAGTACATGGGAATCGGCGGGATGAGCATTAAGAGCATGGCGGTTAAATGCAGGCCAAACTTATGCTGGCGGAGATTATCCTTAAAATTTTCCATGAATTAAATTCTCTCCTCGCGCGGCTTCACCAGAGACCTAACCAGACGCTGAGCATAGCCAGAAAGCTGATTAATATTAATAGCACGGCGGTATATGCAAGCAGCTTGCGCAAGACGTCACCCTCTTTGCCAGCCATACCAGCCGTGCTGGCCCCGACGACGATTTTCGTGGGTGCCAGGATGGAGGCTAAAGCTGCACCGGCAGTCTGGGCACCCAGGATGATGGCGGCAGTGTAGCCGAGCAATTGGGCCGTACGCAGCTGTAAGGCACCAAAGACAACATTTGAATTGGTGTTGCTGCCGGTCATGAAGGCGCCCAATGCGCCGATCCAGGGGGCGATGATGGGGTAAGCCCAACCCATGCTGTTGGCCAGGCCTCTGGCCAGGGTGTCGGTCATGCCAGAATTCTGCATGATCACCGCCATAGCAACCATCGAGGCAATGCTCACACTGGACGACATGACCCGCTTCACCATTCCGGAGATTATTCTCTTTGGGGCACCCTTTTCATATAAACCTGCCCTCCGGTAGATCAGATAGGCGATGAGCGAAGATACGGTCAGGATAGCGCCTGCGTGACGGAAGGGAGCGATATTGCGCCCGGGTCCGGCCGGGGTGATATAGCCGAGCGCAGTCTCAACTTCGGGAAAGTCTACCTGCAAGATGACCTGACCCAGGAAGGCCTTGACCTCCGGGATTAACTGCACACCGAGCGTGACCGCTATCAGGGCTACATACCCGGATACCGCGATCACCAAAGCACGCCGGTCTAGTGAACCATTCTGGATGTCTTGACCGTGATAGCGCCGGGCGAGAGGGATGGAGACGAGCAATCCGACCATCCCTGCACAGAAAGCAGCAATATTCCACAGTCCGGAGGTGGCCACGAGAAATTGGGTCAGGCTCATGGCGAAACCGAGGATCAGGATGGGCACTGCCAAACGGCGCATGGCCTGCCAGCCATCTGCGGCGTGAGCAACAAAGAAACCGCTCACGGGACCAGCCAGGGACAGGAATAAAGCCGCAGGCGGAGCAAGCACTTCGGCCGGGAGGCCAGTGGAGGCCATCAAAGCGATAAAAGATGAGCCCAGCGAGCCAAACGTCACTGCCCAGCCGTGTCCGAGAGAGGGGATCACCACCGCTTGCAAAGGCGAGAAACCCAAGCCCACAAGGATGGGTGCGATCACCGCCACTGGCACACCAAAGCCACCCACACCCTGCAGGAAGGAGGCGAACACCCAACCGATGATCAAGGCCTGCATGCCTTTATCCGCCGTGAGGTGGGGCAGAGATTGGCCGATGGTCGTGATGGCTCCTGCTTCATCAGCCACGCGGTAGAGCAGGAAAGCAGCCCAAATGACAAATAATACGTCTACAGTGAGCAGCAAGGCTTTGGAATGAGAGTAGGCTAATAACCCTGCCCCGGCACCGAAGAAGAGGATCGCGATCGCTAACGCACTCAAGTAGCCAACCCCGCCGGAACGGGCGGCACCCCAGCGGAAACCAACCATGAGGACCAGGATGAGCGCAATGGGGATGAAAGCCAGGATGAAGTTCATTTGTGATTAAAGATGGGTGGTTAAGGTTGAGACTTGAGGTGATGAACGCGCTTCATGTGGTTCCAGACTGGTCGCTTTGGGTTGGGTTTCTTTTTCGTGTGTACCAGAAAATCCCCACAGCACCCAGGATCAATACGGGCACCAAAATCAGACCTGCCTCAGGACCAAAAGCGCCGCCGGTGATGATGTCCGGACCGGTGGCGGTGTGGCGGATCAGCTGGTACTGGTACTGACCGCTGACGGGGAAACCAAATATGGTCCCTTCGAAAAAATTCCAGCCGAGATGCATTCCAATTGGCAGCCAGAGCTGTTTGGTACGTAGGTAGCCATAAGCAAGGAACAGGCCGAATAAGAATAAGCCCAGGAGAGCCTGGTTGTTGAGGTTAGGATTAAACCAGTGTGCTAAAGCAAACAAGGCTGATGAAATTAATACCCCAAGAGATTGGGATAGACCCGCGGAGAGATTTTGCAGCCAGTAGCCACGGGTGAGCAGTTCCTCCTGCCAGCTCACCAGGGTAAATAATGCCACCATCACCAGGATCGAGGCAGTGACGCTGCCCCAGTTTTCCACCTGCCAGGCAAAGGACTCGATTTGCAGCCAGCCCAGCGCCCACAGCCCGAGGAAAATGAGCCCGATCATCAAACCGGTGAGTCCAACTCCAAACAGGAAGTCAATGACTGCCTGGCTGTTAACCTGCAAGCCCAGACTGGTGAAAGACCGCTGATCAAGAAAGCGGCGCGCGAGGTAGACCGAGAAAGTGATTGCTAGGGTGGTAACCAGCGTGCCAAGTAGTAAAAAACCCGCGTAGGAAATGTCACTAATAAAACCAAGACCCCGGTTGGCAAATAACCCCAGGAGCGCCAGGAAAAATGCCAGGAGCACGGATTGGAGCAGCAATCGCCATCCGGCACGCAAGCGAGGTTCCTGCGGGGAGATAAAAATTTTCTGCAGAAAGGAGCGCTGATCTGGAGGGGGTTGGTCCATAGGAGTGATCTAAAGTTCGAGATTGCCTAACTTATTAAATTATTTAAGATAGATCCCATGCGGGTCGAGTTCCTCGCGCAAGATAATTAATTCTTCCGGGCTGGGTGGTTGGGTAACCTGCAGCCGGGAGGCAACCTTTAGGTCCCAGCCGGTATTCTGGCGCACTTGCTCAACCTGGATGCCGGGATGCAAGGCAGTTAAACACAGTTCCCCGTCCTGATCGGGTTCGAGGATCCCCAAATTGGTGACAACTGCCTGGGGGCCGCCACCGCGCAGCTGGGCCGCCTCGCGTTCCTTCCGACCGCTGAGGAAGCCAGCGGAAGTGCGAAAATCAACTTTTTCTGGAAAGCGCCGGATTTGGTGCGGGGTCATAATGTAGCAGCGGTTCGCCCAGGCTGCGATTTCCATTGCTCCGCCTGAGCCTGGCAGGCGGACCTTGGGTTGATCGTAATCACCGATCACTGTAGCATTGATATTACCGAAGCGATCGATTTGAGCGCCGCCCAAAAAACCAACATCGATATTACCGCGCTGCAAGTAGAGGGTGAAGATCTCATACATGCTGCAAACTGAGAGTGCTCCGCTGACCAGGGTTGGGTCTCCAATGGAAAGCGGCAGTCGCTCTGGTTGGGCACCGATCACTCCAGCCTCGTAAATCATCACCAGGCCGGGCGCGTGAGTCCGCCGGGCCAAGTTGCAGGCCAAGTTGGGAAGACCGACACCCACAAAGACGACATCACCATCACGCAGCAAGCGGGCGGCGTTGATGGTCATCAATTCAGCAGAAGAATAATTGGATGAGTTTGTCATTTTTTCCTAGATGATAACCCTTTTACCACACGAAAATTATTCGGAGTGTATAAATCGCAGTCAAGATTGGATTAATACCTGCCGTAATTGACAGGCGCACTGGGGCGACTGCCGACCTGCAAGCGTGAATGTACTTCTGATCCTAATTTTTGCCAGTAAGCCGCGCGATCTTCAACGCCAAAGACCCACTCATCAAGGTATGCCTGGATGGAATTTTTATCACTGCTGATCTGATCCCAATTCAGGTAGAAAGCATTATCCCGGTCGTAATAGCCTTGAGTGTACGAGGGGTGAGCCGCATAAGGGACATGACAGACCGCATCAACAATAAATCCCGGGATCAATGTCCGGTTGGGATCGGAGCGGATCACATCCTGACTGACGATCTCCTCAGCGGTCAGGATCACCCGCTGGGAGGCAAAGGCAGCTTCTTTTTGTTCGCCGATGATGCCCCAGATTTGCGCATTTCCATCTGGATCGGCTCGCTGCACATGCACGATGGCCACATCTGGATTCAGCGCCGGGACAGTGACTACTTCCCGATCTGAATATGGATCTTTGATTGTGCGGTACTGAGGATTGGCCCGTTCCAGGTCTGATGCTGCGGTCGGATTCATGGGCAAAAATGGCAGCCCGGCAGCACCGGCCTGCAAACGGGTGATCATGCTGAAGTGAGAGTATTCCTCCCATTCCAATCTGCCAGCCTCAATCTCCCCGCGCACGATCCGCAAAGAACCCACACCCGGGTTGCCCATGTAGGAGAAGATAACCTTGCGGGCACAGCCAGCGGCAACCAGCTGGTCGTATATCAGGTCAGGGGTTGCACGGGCGATTACCAGCTCCCGCAAACCCTGGCGGATGATTTCATGTCCGGCGGCAAAGGGGATCAGGTGGGTGAACCCAGCCGCGTAGAGCGTATCTCCAGGATGGACATGGCTTTGGATCGCAGACGATAAAGAAACTAATTTTCCCATGGATCCTTCTTGGTTCGCAGAATAAAGATAGAAGGCTGTCATCCTGGTCGAAGCCCAGTCCACTGCGGGGAGAGGGGTCTCGCTGGCGCTTTCAGAGATTCTTCACCACCACTTCGACCAGGCTCAGTGCATGGTTCAAAATGACATGCCCTCATTTTTGGACAGCCCCTGGTTTCATCCAATATTATTCATGTACGGACACGTTCACTCGATCGTGGTCTGGATTTGTTCATGCATGTAGAGCGGCAGGTAATAGTGACCGCCAGCATTCTTGCCGGATGAACCAGAACCTTTCCACCCACCGAATGGCTGGAATCCTGGCCAGGCACCCGTGGTTGCTCCTTGAGGCCGGTTGGCGTAAGTGACTCCAGCCTGGATATTCTCGAAGAACCATTTGGTCTCTTCGGGTGAGCCATAGAAACCAGCCGTAAGACCGTAGTTTACATCGTTGGCCAGCTGCATGGCTTCATCCAGGTTGGCTACTTTCGCTACCGTGGTGATGGGTAGAAACATTTCCTGCTTCCACAGACGATGGTCGAGCGGTACGTCGGCCACCAGGGTGGGAGCGCAGAAGTAGCCCTTGCCATATTCACCTTCGGTCAAGACCTTTCCGCCGGTGAGGAAAGTACCTGCCTGGGATAATTCTTCGCTGAAATCCTGGAAATCTTTATAGGAACTCTGGTTGATCACCGGTCCCATATAAACATCGCGCTGTGTTGGATCACCGACAGCCAGTTTGTTGGTCAGTTCTACAACCTTATTGACCAGGGTATCATAGAGTGGTTCCTCGACGAATACTCGTGAACAGGCAGAGCACTTCTGCCCCTGCAAACCAAAAGCAGAGCGCACAATTCCGATGGCAGCCCGTTCCACATCCGCATTCCGGGAAACGATGGCCGGGTTTTTACCACCCAATTCCAGAATTGTTGGGCGCACATAGCCTCCTTTGGCAAAATCGCGGTAAATACCCATGCCGACATCAAAGGAGCCGGTGAAGGTAACACCGTCAACATCCGGATTGTCGATCAAGGCCTGCCCCAGGGTGCTCCCGGGACCGGTTACGTAGTTGAAGGCCCCATCGGGAAGTCCTGCATCTCGAAAACACTCTGCCAGCAGGCGCACGGTCCAGGGGGTGTCCGTGGCAGGTTTGATCACGATCGTATTCCCGGCCACGAGAGCGGCGCCGGAAGGACCTCCGGTCAGTGCACCAGGGAAGTTAAAGGGGCTGATCACCAACCACACGCCGTATGGGCGCAGCGCTGAGACGTTGGTGGCAGTGTATCCCACCAGGGGATCACGACCCATCTCGACGACATAGCCTTCATTCTTCTCCATCTGGTAGCAGGAATAGCGGATTAAGTCTGCGGTTTCGGCGATATCACCCAGTGACTCCATGCGGTTCTTGCCTACTTCCAGTGCCAGAACCGCTCCGATTTCGATAGTTCTCTGATCTATAAGATCTGCAGCTTTTCGCACCAGCCTGACCCGCTCTTGCCATGCCAGCCCACTCCAGGCAGGAAAAGCTTTGCGAGCGGCAGCAATTGCATCATTGGCATCTTGAGCGGTACCCTTTTGGAACAAGCCTAATACCTGGTCGGTATTGGAGGGGGAGCGATCTTCGAATTTCTCACTGGCGAGACGCTCTTCACCATTAATGATCATGCCGTGTTCCTGCCCTAACTGGGCTTTCACCTCAGCCAAAACCTGTTCAAAACGAGTATGCAGCTCTTCAGGTGGGTTGAACATGGTTGCATAAGTTAACTTGAATGTAGATTCCGACATCAGCACAATCTCCTTATGTTGGGTTTTTGCGAAAGATATTTAGCTAAAAAACTCAATATTAAGTATAGTCCAGGCTAACATACAAGTCAAAGATGGGCCGCGGGTTTTGGGCATGACAGATTTCCTGATTTGCTTATTGCATCTTATAAACTTTTACGCTAAACTCTATTCAACGCGAATATCACCTAAGAACAATCATAAAAGCACATGTTTTATAGCAATACTACCTATTTAGGGATAGACCCCACAGCTGGTGATCGGCCTTTCACTTATATTGCCTTGGATCAGGAGCGCAGCTTGCTGGCGATTGGAAAGGGAGATATGGAAGAGGTGCTGGCATTTGTGGCTGGACAACGGTCAGCGGTCGTTGCGGTGTGCGCACCGCGCGCTCCCAACCAGGGATTTATGGATCGAGCTGAAGTGCGTGATCGTCTTTCACCACCCCCAAGACCAGGTCGCTGGAGGGATTTCCGGGTTGTGGAGTATCTACTGCGACAACACAATATCTATATGCCGCAAACCTGCGCCCTGGTCGAAGACTGCCCAAGATGGATGCAGCAAGGCTTCACCCTCTTTCAGCGATTAAAAAACCTGGATTATCGTACTTACCCGCAAAAAGATGCCGCCCACCAATACCTTGAAGTTTACCCGCATGCCAGTTTTTCTGTACTGCTGGAGGTTTTGCCCTTACCAAAAAATACTTTAGAAGGTCGCATTCAACGCCAGCTGGTCCTGTACAAATGTGATCTTAACATTCCTGACCCGATGTATATATTTGAAGAGATCACCCGGCATCGTTTGCTGCAGGGCCTGCTGCCGATCGATGATTTGTATCAGGTGGAAGAACTTGATGCCATGGTTGCCGCGTACACAGCCTGGATGGCGGGCAATGAACCCGACCAGATCTCATTGGTGGGGGATCCAGTAGAAGGACAGATCGTTTTACCCGCCCCACAGATTCAGAGCCGGTATTCGCAATAATTATGCCCAAACACAATACAAAATTAATCATCAATCCCAATGCAGATCTTGGCCGTGCCTGGCGTTGGGGTTCAGATCTACGGTCGGTCGTCGAAGAATTCGGTGGTGCTGATTGGACAGGCACGGTCTACCCTACCCATGCCACAGAATTGGCTCGCCAGGCAGCGGATGAGGGTTACGAGCTGGTGATTTCGGTAGGAGGCGATGGTACCACTCATGAGGTGATCAATGGTCTCATGCAGGTGCCTAAAGAACGCAGGCCGCGCCTGGGAATCGTGCCGGTAGGTACCGGTAATGATTTCGCCAGTAATGTTGGCATGCAGACCCAACCTGCCAAGGCAATGCGCCAGGTTTTTACCGGTGAACCAAAATTTATTGATATCGCCCAGATCGAGAGCGGCTCACGTAAAGAATACTGGGATAATACGCTGGGTATTGGCTTCGATGCCAAAGCGACCATCCATTCTCGCAATATCCCTGTCCTGAGCGGATTCCTGGTATATCTATGGGCAGCCATTCAAACCATCATGCTCAACCATGATCCGGCGTTGATCACCTTTGAATCTGACCAGGAAACCTGGCAGGAGGAGAACCTGCTGATCGTGCTTTGCAATGGCCCCCGGGAGGGGGGTGGTTTTCATGTCGCGCCGGAGGCTAAAGTGGATGATGGCTGGTTGGATTACGCCGCCATTACGAGTGTCTCCAGGCCGATGATGTTTCGCCTGATTCCGGAGGTCATGAAGGGTACTCATGGTCGCTTCTCGCAAGTCAGGATTAATAAATTCAAGGAAGTGAAAATCAGCTCTGACCGACC
>DATKXE010000467.1:0-8531 GCA_035529195.1 Anaerolineales bacterium | reverse complement strand
ATGTAAGTGAAATCAAGTCTCGGATCATTAGAGATGCCACCGAATATCAGGACGGATGCAAATATTGTGCCAGCCAAGATCAATACCGACCAGGCGGATGATTCAAAGCCGGAGGAGATTCCAGACAAAATCAACGTGGCAGGGCCGGTATCAGCAGAATCTTTGATATCTTTAACCGGTTTTCCGTGAGATCCAGTAAAGTAATCCGTCACACGGTCGATCACGATCGCTAACAGGACACCTGCAGTTGTAGCCAGGAAGGGGCGCCACCAGCCTCCGGGTACACCTTTCATGTAGAAGGCAGCAATGATACCGAAAAGTACAACTGAGATAGCGGCAGAAGTGAGAAAACCGGTGAATATTGCCCGCATGGCATCCCCGCTCATACCTTTACTGCCGCGCACATTGTAGGTTCCGAAGATGGATGCTAATACACCTACACCGCGCACCATAAGCGGGAAGATGATCCACTCAACATGACCGGTCAGGCTGAATAATGCGACTCCCAGGATCAGGCTGGAGACAATGGTAACTTCGTAGGATTCAAAAATGTCTGCTGCCATTCCTGCGCAATCCCCAACGTTATCGCCCACCAAATCTGCGATGACTGCGGGGTTGCGGGGATCGTCTTCCACCAGACCAGCCTCAACCTTGCCAACCAAATCCGCACCAACATCAGCGGCTTTTGTAAAAATACCTCCCCCAACACGCATGAAGAGTGCGATGAGCGTAGCGCCAAAACCAAATCCAAGCAGCGCATCAGGAGCAGCAACGCCAAATATCATGAAAATTACAGTGCCTCCGAGAAGACCCAAGCCATCGGTGAGCATACCAGTAATCGTTCCTGAACGGTAGGCAATACGCAGAGAGTCCCCAAATGAGAAGCGAGCCGCAGAAGCAACACGCACATTACCCTGAACGGCCATGCGCATACCAATCTGACCCACCATGAGTGAGAAACCTGCCCCCAACATAAAGGCAATCGCGCGCCCAATTCCAATAAGAGTCCTGATTTGTTGATTCTCAGGTGCGGTAAGGGTTTCGACACATAGCTCGGCTGCCTCCGCAGGAATCTGCTTGAGAGCCATGCAATACCATACCGACGCCTCTGGGGATGGAGGTACGATGTAAATCGAAGCAAAGAGAGCAATGGTCAGGATCAATATCAGTGGCAGAATAGTCACCAGCTGGCGCCGCAAATAAGCATTAGCCCCAGAACGGATAGCATTCCACACTTTCTGCATTTCGGGAGTCCCTTTGTCCTCTTTAAGAACTTGATTGCGGAGAAAGACCGCATATAACAAGCCAAGGATGGCAACACCGAGTACAGTACAGATCGCTATTTGCTCAAAGGTGTCGAGTCCATACATGTTGTATCTTCCTTCAGAGTGAGATTTAGTTGTATAGGAATTGAGTTACCAACTGATGAAGGGGTTGATTTTAATATATTCTCACCCCTAACAGTTGCATAGACTTTGCCAAGTTCATCTCTTCGACAGAAGTCCTGCTTATCAGTTAATCCTGCGTCATTCTGTGGATATCGTTCACCAGTGTTATGGAATTTCAAAGCAGGTCAGATTGTACAGGGGGGTAGCAAATGTGTCAAGAACCTCAATCAGATTAGGGTTTGATGAGAACTGGATTTACTACTTGACTCGGCTATTTTATTTAATGTATAGTGGAACGCGTCAGCGGGAACTTGGCCAATGAAGCCGTTGAAAAGTGAGCTATATCTAAGCACTGGCGATAGCAATTTCGCTGTGCTTTTTATTGTGCAGTTGAGGATTGTGCGATAACTTAAAGATGCAAAATCAGTTCGGCAAAGCCCATTTGAAGATTGGATTAAATATTATTTATGATGAGATGGTTAATAACTTGAATTGGGTATTGATTTTGGGTAGGAAATGTTGTATTCTGGTTTAATAGATGCAGAGGAAAATTACCTGAGTTTCAGGTCCTGGAGAACAAATGATAGATGAGGAACTGCTGAGCTCTATCGAAGAAAAAGAAGATCGTCATAATGCGGTAGCAAAGTTAATTGAACTTGGTCGAAAAAAAACCTTTGTCACTTACGATGATATTCTGCAATTCTTCCCTGAGGCAGAACAAGATGTCGATCACCTGGAGGAGGCATTTTCCGCTCTGGTAAGTGCTGATATCCCCTACATTGAAGATCCGGGAGTGGGGGAACCGTCCGAACTTGAACTTTCCGAAGATGATGACAGTGATGATGAATCTGAACAGGCAGGAGCCGCAGAGGAAAATTACCTAGCAAATATTGATACTGATGACACGATCGGATTGTATCTTAAGGAAGTCGGCAGAGTGCCATTATTGACTGCTGTGGAAGAAGTGGAACTCGCTCAGAGAATCGAACGAGGCCGGTTAGCCCGCGAAGAGCTGGCACGGGGAAATGTCACCCAGCGACGTCGCCAGGAGCTTCAAATACTGATCGAAGATGGATGGGCTGCCCGCGAGCATCTAATTACAGCAAATTCACGTCTGGTCATCAGCGTTGCCAAGAAGTATATGGGCAGAGGGGTACCCTTCCTGGATTTAATTCAAGAAGGTAATATCGGTTTGATCCGGGCCGCGAAGAAATTTGATTACCGGCGAGGACATAAGTTCAGCACGTATGCCACCTGGTGGATCAGGCAGGCTGTGACCCGAGCGATCGCAGATCAGGGACGGACTATTCGAGTCCCTGTGCATATGGGAGACCAGATTAACAAATTACTGCGGGTTCAGCATCAATTAACCCAGCGTTTAGGACGCGATCCTTCTGTTGAGGAATTGGCGGTAGCTCTGGAAGTGACTCCTCAGAAAGTTGAGAACATGATTCAGGTTGCCCGAAGACCCCTGTCCCTGGAAACACCCACAGACGATGAAGAAGATTCAGTGTTAGGGGATTTCATCCAGGATGATGAATTTCCAGCACCTGACGATACGGCTACTTACAATTTGCTGAGGGAACATCTTGACAGCGTATTAGATGGGTTGCCTCCGCGCGAAGTGCGAATATTGCAGCTCCGTTATGGGTTGTTGGATGGTCAAGCATACACTTTAGAAGAGGTTGGAAGGAAAATGGGTGTGACCCGAGAGAGAGTCCGGCAGATAGAAGCTCAAGCCTTGAGCAGATTACGACATCCAGCTATTCGGCGTAAACTGCGTGAGTATCTGGGATAGTCGAGAAGACAACCTCCCGTGAGCAAATATGCTGCGGGAGGTTTTGATTCCCCAAATAATACCAAGACCAGCGAAAATTGCCATAAAGGGTATCAAAGGGAGGTAATATCGCTGCCAGGCGAGGGGAATTAGCACGATTATTCCAGCGCTGAAACCAATAAAAGATAGCATAATAATGCTTGCATATCGACGGGCTGCGAACTCAGCGAAGGTGATGTTTCGCAGGGTCGCAATCCAACCCAAAATAGTAAATCCAATTAAGAATCCAGCGATAACCGGTTGACGCCCAAGTTGGCTACCGATCGATTTCATATACGAATTTTCTGCTATGCGGGTGTCTGCAGCATAATTGCCAGCTTCAGAAAATACAGGTGGTGCAATAAACACCTGGGCGATGGCAATGGTAACCCGCTGCCCAGGGGAATCGAGTACCTGGAAGGGGGCAATGCGCTCAAAATCTGCAATCTGCCGTGCAATCAACTCCTGGCGATAAAACAGCGCTTCTTGAACAGCAGTAATTGGGTCGCGCCAGAGAAAGGGATTGAAAAACAAGGTTAGCAGTCCAAAGCCAACCATATAGCGGGCGATATTGGAGAGTATCCTTGAATACCTTCGAGACGCAGGAGAGGATGTCCAGCAGACAGCCAACAAACCGATTGGCAGCAGTAGCCCAGCTGAGTGTTTGGCATTGAATGCTACTGCAACTGCTAAACCAGCCAAGAAAGGGTACTTGTCCCCATGAAGAATAGCATAAAGGGCTAGCAGTACCGCAAATATGAGGGTTCCTTCTGCCATCGCCCGGCGAGTATGCAGCAAAATCAATGGATTAGAACAGAAAATAATCACGACCACCACGCCAAGTAAGCGCCCATCTAATTTAACTGCAGTGAGATAGATCAAGATTAGGCTTAGTGGAAACAAACTGGCAACTGTCAGGCGCCCAATCAGCAATAAGAAAGAATTGGGAAGCGCTCCAGAAATCTGGTTGTCCTGCCAGGAAGCACTCCAATCCCAATCAGTTTCCAGAGATGGAAGATCTGCCAAAGAAAGTCCGATACCAATGAGGTAACGTGTTATCGGGGCATCAATCATACGGTAACGCATAATTGGCGTTGGATTGCCTGAGTTATCCCACACTAATTCCAGTGGGTTAGAAATTATACGCTCAAATTCCGCACTCATGAAGAGAAAGGTACTTTCATCTGGATGGAATGGCACCGCCGGAGTCCCAAAAAGATAGAAGATACTGATCACAAGGAATAGCAGGATAAATATCCAATGTCGTTGCAGCATAGAGATCATAATTAACAGAAGTGTAATCCAGCCATCTGAATATAAAGACTACAATACAAACGAAATTATATGCCAAGCAGTGCGGAAAATGATTGACAGTTCTGTTATGCAAAAATCAGTCCTGTACCCCAAATGGTGGAAAATCGGGCTCGTTGGAGCAGTATTCGCTGCGCTTGCATTAAAAATTGGGGTGCTGGCTGTTCAAGCAGTTCCATTTAATGCTGATGAAGCGATTGTAGCCCTGATGGCACGCCATATCCTGCAGGGTGAGCGACCATTATTCTTTTATGGTCAGGCATATATGGGTAGTATGGATGCTTTTCTTGTAGCGGCGATGTTTAAGTTGATTGGTTATCAGATCTGGGGAATCAGATTGGTCCAAATTGCGCTCTACACATTTACCTTGTTAACCACTGGATGGCTGGGAAGGGAATTAACAGGTAAATGGCAGATCGGTGTTATTGCAGCTTGGCTTCTGGCGATCCCAACTGTCAGCATGACTTTATACACAACGGTTTCGATGGGTGGTTATGGGGAGATGCTGCTGCTCGGAAATTTAATATTATTAATCACGATCAGCATTACCCGGGATATTCAGCGAAAAAATTCAAAGGGGATAACCCTGAAGTTGTTTGCTCTGGGATTTATTATTGGTTTTGGTTTGTGGGTGTTTGGTTTGACTCTAATTTACAGTATACCTTCAATAATTTATCTTGCCTGGTACAGCATGCGGTCAAAATCCCAGTCCTGGCTGAATAATGAGGGATCTCCTCGCATGCCAGGGGAAGATGGTGTTAGTCAGCCAGCGAATACTGGTTTATCTAATCAAATAAGCAGCTGGGGAGTGTTGTTGGCTGGAATCTTCATCGGGGCTTTACCCTGGCTGGCGTACGGTCAGCAAAAAGGTTTGTCGGAATTGATCATAGAAATGGGCGGCGGAGCGATTTCAGGGGTTGAATCTTTAAGTATGGCCGCTCAAATAGCACAACATGCACTAAATTTGGGATTATTTGGAACCACAGTGATCCTCGGATTACGTCCTTCCTGGGAAATTCGATGGTTGGGATTACCCTTAGCGCCACTTGTGCTGTCATTTTGGATGGGGGCGTTCATTTTCGCGATTAGAAAGACATTTAGGGACTTGAAAGTCGAATTTCATTCAGGAGGATACTCACATTCCCCTCTGCTTAGCGGGGTGATCATCTTATTGGTAGTTGGATTTATCTTAACGCCGTTTGGGGCGGATCCTTCCGGAAGGTATTTTTTGCCGATCGCTATAGTCATGGCGCTATTCGCTGCGCAAGCTATCTGGGAGTGGCAAAATAAATGGAGAGGGTATGTTTTTACTGCTCTGGGATTAGTATTGGTCTTCAATCTTTGGGGAACTATCCAAACCGTGATGAAGACTCCACCTGGGGTGACAACCCAGTTTGATGCTGTTACGCAAATCGATCATAAATATGATCAGGAATTAATTGAATTTCTACGAGCACAAGGTGAAGTTCACGGATACACAAATTATTGGGTTGCATACCCGCTTGCATTTCTCTCTGCAGAAGACCTAGTTTTTATTCCAAAACTCCCATACCACCCAGATTTACGCTATACAAGCCGGGATGACCGTTACGAACCCTACCAGCAAGTAGTTGAAGGGGCAAATCACACTGCTTATATTACGACCAAAAATCCTTTATTGGATGAGCAATTGCGCTCAGGATTCAAGAGTCTCGGTGTGAAATGGAAAGAAAAATTGATTGGTGATTACCAAGTCTATTACCAGTTATCAGAAAAGGTTGATCCTGACCAAATTGACTTGGATGGCGGGGAAGGATGAGCACACTTACTGCAAATCTTTCAAAGTGGTTTAAACTCAGGAATTGGTCCAGGTTCTTATTGCCTCGCCAAGAAGATATGCTGTTCTTAGCGATTTTTGTGGCTGTCATTGGCTTGGGCCCCAGATTATTGAACATGGACGGAGATTTAGGGCGCCATCTGACCATCGGGGATTACATTCTGGACGAGTTGACTATTCCAACACGAGATATTTTCTCGCACACCATGGGAGGATTTCAGCTGACCCCCCATGAATGGTTGGCGCAAGTAGTTTTTGCTTTATCCTACCGCATTGGAGGCTTAGATGGGGTGGTGATTCTATGTGCACTTGTGATTGCAGGTACTTTCGCACTCGTGTTCCGGCAGAGCTTATCCCGCAGCAGACTTCTTGTAGTTTCATTAGGGCTGACTATTTTGGGGGCAGCAGCAGCAAGTGTTCATTGGCTGGCTAGACCACATATATTCACCTTGTTGTTCACTGTCCTGTGGGTTGGAGAACTGGAAAAATGGCGGCAGGAGGAAACCTGGCACTGGTGGTCTATACCACTGTTGATGCTCGTGTGGGTGAATTTCCATGGTGCTTTTATTGTGGGGGTATTAATATGGTTGATTTATCTTGTTGATCATCTAATATCTGGAAATATATTCACTGAAGGTGAGACAGGGAGTGTTAACAATGGCGAGCTAAACACAAATTTTGGAACTCGAACCAGGAAATTACTCCTGGTGGGTGGTCTGGCACTATTCGTTACTGTGCTCAATCCTGCAGGTTGGCGTGTCTGGAACACAACTTTCGGATTCTTGCAGAACCAGTATTTGGTAAGGCACACAGTTGAATACCAACCACCTGATTTTCAAATGCTCAGCTTCTGGCCATTTTTGTTGATGATTTGTCTCTCCTTACTTGTTATCAGCCTCAAAAGAACGCGAATCTCGATTGCATCTGCATTATTGATCGTGTCTTGGACAGCTTTCAGTTTGGTCAGCGCGCGAAATATCGCCATATATGCGGTCGTGGTTACACCATTGTTAGCAGGAGTTGCCGCTTCGATATTGCGGGAAAATGAAGTATTCAACCGAATGGTTGCATTTGACGATAGACTCAGCTTAGTGGATAACAAGTTAATCGGTTATTTTTGGCCATTGGTGAGCAGTATCATAATTGGACCGTTATTAATTTCTGGTGCGACCTTTAATTACTGGGGGACAAGTAATCAGTTCTCCGAGAGCGTTTTCCCGGTTAGAGCAGTTAATTGGTTATCCGAGCAACCCGCTATTGAACCCATATTTAATTATTTTCCCTGGGGCGGTTATTTGCTCTACCGCAGTTGGCCTGAGCAGCGAGTTTTTATCGATGGTCAAACAGATTTCTATGGGGAATCGCTGACACGTCAATATGAAAAGGTGATCACTTTAGCCAGTGGGTGGCAAGCTGTGCTGGAAGAATACGATGTGAGCCGCGTGATCATGCCTTCCGATTCGGTTTTAGTTAAAGGATTAATGGCTCTGGACGGATGGGAGCTGGTTTACCAGGATGAGACCGCAGCAATATTAGATTCACGCCCTTGATTGCGCATTGGGTGTAAATAAAGATACAATTACGAGTAGGGCCCGGCTCAGGATATGCTTGACGCTGCTGGATGAGGAGCAAGATATCCCTTGGACGAAGCATTCAAAATCTTCAATAAAGGATAGTCCTGTAATTTCTCGCCCGGGAAATTTAAAATAATAATGGCTTCATTCTTCAATCGATTTTGGTACGTTACTGTGATCCTGGTAATCGCGGCGTTGGTTCTGCTCACCATGGCGAATTATTTCTTTGTCCAACAAAACCCTGGGGGTAATGATTTCCTGGTGCATTGGGTTGGAACCAGGGCTTTAATTGTTGACGGTCTGAGTCCATACAGCGATGCAGTTGCCGAAAGAATCCAGACACTAGCATATGGGCGTCCGGCACAACCAGGTGAGCATGAGCTGCGGGTTGCTTACCCTTTATATTCAGTCTTAGTTTTTCTCCCATATGCCCTAATCGGTGATTATGAAATCGCGAGAGCATTGTGGATGACCACATTGGAAATTGCCTTAATTGGATTGGCATTCCTTAGTTTGAGACTTACGCGTTGGAAGATGAGTTTATGGTTGCTTCAAATTTTTTTGATCTTTTCAATACTTTGGTATCACAGCTTAAGGCCATTGATCAATGGGAATGCAGTTATCCT
>DATKXE010000466.1:0-2586 GCA_035529195.1 Anaerolineales bacterium | reverse complement strand
TTATTCCAGCATTATCCTCTTTTGAGTTCATATACTGATTGCTCTTGGGGTACTAAGAAAAGCTCGTTGGTTTGCCGCGTGGTTTGCATATAATAAATACCGAGTATCAAACCAATTGGTTCGGCTGACCCTAACTACTTGACAATTCAATTTCGAAGTATGGGAAAATATGAAGGGTCAATGAGAAAACACCTTCGCTAGACAAACTGCTGAAAAATATGCTAGGATTTAGATCTTCCCACACGTATCATTGAATGTTTTTCAAGGTTTAGTGTGTTACGTTAACGATTATCACATGGTAGATAACGCAAAATGAAGCGCGCGGCACGCAGGCAATGGTTATTCTGCGGCTGGTTTCTAACCAGTTCGCTGATTTTCTGCTGGATTCTCTTGGGTCCTTACGGATCTCATTTCAGAAATCCGGCCCTGCGCGTGTTGATCCTGGTCCTCCTGGTTGCCGTCAGCTTATCGATCCTTCGAAAAACCTGGAAAGGATATCAATTTTGGACTGCCCTCCTAATCACCTTGATTGGTTACGCAGTTGTTTATGAAATTCTCGGATTTCTACCCAGCATTAATACACACCCGTTTACGTTGACCTGGTCGGAAGGCTCTGCCTATTATTACGCCTCCTTATATTTCTCTGAACAATTGTATGGGATTCGTGTTGAATTGCCGCTGATCAATCCCACCCGGCATATGCTGATGGCGATCCCATTCCTGGTAACTGATTTGCCAATTTGGGTACACCGCCTGTGGGAAGTAATATTATGGCTGGCGGTTACTGGGTTCACGATTTACCTTCTTGTCCGCAGATTGGGTATTGATAAAAAGCTCATCCGGTGGGCATTCAGCGGTTGGGTGTTTCTATACTTCTTTCAAGGACCCGTTTATTATTTTTTGCTGATCAGTTTAATTCCTATCCTGTGGGGTTTTGATGCTAAGAAGTTCAATAGAACACTCCTGCTGGTGCTGATCGGTTCAGCCTGGGCTGGAGCCAGCCGGGTAAATTGGATTCCAGTTCCAGCATTATTAGCAGTCACGCTCTATTTCCTGGAAGAAAAGGTTGCTGATGTGAATTGGCCGCGTTATCTGATAAAGCCCGTTATTTGGTTTGCTTCGGGTGTGGTCGTTGCCCTGCTGGCCTGGATGGGGTACGTTCAATTGTCAGGTCACCCTGTTGGCAACTTTGGAATATATTTCACCTCTAATTTGCTCTGGTACCGGTTACTCCCCAATGCGACCTTTACGGGAGGGGTGATCCTTATTACTTTACTGGCATCGTTTCCTCTCTTGGGTATCATCGTCATCCGCTTGTACCAATCAGGCTCAAATTATCACTTTATCCGCTACCTGGGAATTGCATCCATCTTGCTGATTCTATTTACAGGAGGGTTGTTTGTCAGCACCAAAATTGGTGGAGGGAACAACATTCACAATCTGGATGCATATTTATTAATCTTGCTGGTCTCTGGCAGCTACCTGTACTATGATAAGGTAGTCCCCGATTTCGATTTCCCTGAGAGGGATTCGTTACAACGATTGGCCAATATATTTATCGTAATGGCTGTGATCATCCCGGTGTTTTTTTCCCTGCAAGGTGGCAGGTCAATCTCCCTCCCGAATCAGTCACGGACAGAAAATGCGCTCCTGACTATCCAGGAATATGCCGACCAAACGGCATCTACTGGGGGCAAAGTGTTGTTCATTGCTGAGCGCCAGCTGTTGACCTTTGGAGAAATTCAAGACATCCCTTTGCTGCCAGAATACGAGCGCATGAAATTGATGGAAATGGTCATGGGTGGCAATCAAGAATACCTGGAGGAATTTCGGCAGCGAATAGAAAACCAGGAATATGCTCTGATCATCAGCGAACCATTGGAAACTAAGTACAAGGGCCGGAGTGTCCAATTTGGTGATGAAAATGATGTTTACGTGCGCCAGGTATCAATACCGGTATTGTGCTATTACGAGCCTGTTAAAACTATCTCTCAATTTCCGATTCAGCTATTAATGCCCAAGGCAGCGGCAGATATTTGTCCGTAATCCCTTTGATTGGATATTTACGATAATTCCATCCTAATAAACGGGTCCCTTTAGCAATGAGTTTCCGCTTGGGTGGTTATGAATTTATTCCTGGCATTGGATTATAATGAAATTTAGAATTCCAGAATGAGGTGGCCTGGTGCCCCGGAAAATAGGAGATTAGACCATGCGCGCCGTTGATATCATCATCAAGAAACGCGATCGGGAAGAACTAACCCGCGCAGAGATTGATTTCTTTATCCAGGGGTTCACATCTGGAGACGTTCCGGATTACCAGGCAGCTGCCTGGGCGATGGCGGTTTTACTCAATGGCATGACCCCGAGGGAAACGACTGACCGTACCCTTGCCTTGGCAAATTCGGGTGAGAGGCTGGATTGCACGGTCGCGGTTCCGGTGGCTGTCGATAAGCACTCCACCGGCGGTGTGGGGGACAAGACAACTCTGGTAGTGCAGCCATTGGTGGCGGCCTGCGGATTGCCGGTGGGGAAAATCTCTGGCCGTGGTCTCGGATTCAGCGGCGGAACGCTTGATAAGCTGGA
>DATKXE010000465.1:0-3540 GCA_035529195.1 Anaerolineales bacterium | reverse complement strand
TCTGGATGAGCAATCGAATTTAGTCAATTTGGGAGAGCAAAAATATCCCCGTTATTAATAGGTTGCTTTATACATGCCACCATCGACAACCAACATTGAACCTGTAACATAGGCCGCGGCAGGAGAAACGAGAAATACTGCCACATTAGCGAATTCTTGAGGGGTGGCAAGACGATTAAATGGACTGTCCAAGGATTGTTTGGCAATCTCTTCCTCGATGGTAGTTTGGTTGGTTTTTGCCCTGAAAGCCATTAGCTCCTGAACTCGCTCAGTCTCGGTCCAGCCAGGTAATATTGAATTGAACCGGATACCCTGAGTCCCAAGCTCCAGGGCTAAGGTTTTGGTCAAGCCTACGGTCGCGCTGCGCACGCTGTTGGAAAGGACCAGATTAGGGACAGGTTGCTTGACCGACATTGAGGTTATGGTGAGCACACTTGCCGCATCCGACTTTCTCAGGAAAGGCAGCGCAGCTCGAACTAATCTCATATGACTTAGAAAATTCAATTCAATCGCCGCATGCCAAGCCTGGTCATCAAAACTCTCGAAGGATCCTGAAGGGGGTCCGCCAGAATTTGTAACCAGGATATCAAGCCCATTCATCTTTTCAGCAGCTTCGGCAACTACCATTTCTGCTGAATCTATTTGAGCGATATCAGCGCAAATGGAATAAACATTTGAATTTGCCTGAGCAGCTATTCTCTGCTCAGCAGTTTCGAGTTTTTCCAGATTCCTGCTGTTAATGCAGATATCGCAACCTTCCTTTGCCAACTCAAGTGCGGTCGCAAATCCAAGTCCCCGGCTTGATCCAGTTACGAGTGCCCGCTTTCCCTGCAATCCTAAATCCATAACAATCTCCTATTTAGTTTTCTCAACAATATCTTGAAACTTGATGGGATGAGGACAAGTTTTTATATGAGTAATGCCGGTTGATCCTTGATATTATGTGAGGCGTGACCGAAACTGGTTGAACTCACGTAATCCAATTGAAAACAAGTATGCAGCTGCCCCAATAAAGAACAAGGCAAATATGATGGTAATCACACTTCCGATGATATGGTCCATGGAGATATTTGGATTGGAGATTAATTGCTTAAGAAGGACCTGGTAGAAAGCACTATAAATTAAAGCAGCTAATCCAGTCAGGAACAGGAAAATTGCAGGCCAAAATGTCCACCAGAATGATTTACTTTGTTTAACAAGCCAAATAGAAGCCAGCAGTAATACCAGTGACGCCAAGAGCTGGTTAGCTCCTGCAAATAGGACCCACAGCCATTGCCGCAATCCAAACACAACCATTAATAAAGCGACAGCAATTATAAATAAAGTGCTGATACTTGGATTTTTGAAAAATGGAAATCGTTCTCCGATCAGTTCACTCTGTATGATACGTGCATAGCGTATTACCAAGTGCAGTACGGATATACTCATCATAGTAAGTAAATACGCGCTGAATGAACTACCAATAGCTTCTGAAATCCCGACCGCATTCCAGGTTTTTGCCATTCCTACTGCGAAAACAGTGGCGGGACCTGATGTGAGAGTAAAATTTTGGTCAAGATTAAATGTTCCAGATGAGACACCAAAAGTGGCCGCAAAAATGATCACAATTGCGACAATCATGGTTTCTCCATACATTGCTTTTGTAGTTACTGGTTTTACTAAGGGTTCTTTCTCAACCTGATGAGATGTGGTGTATGAGGATACCAGGGAGTGCCAACCAGAAACTGCTCCACTGGAAAGTGTGACAAATAAAATTGGCCATATGGGGCCAATCTGTGAGTGGCTGGTTATGACTATTGGTGGAATCTCAAAGGTAGCATTAATGGAGCCATTGAGTGTCCCCAAGAATAAACCGATCACTGCCAGACCAAAGCCAAATATTACTATCCAGGCAGAAACATAATTGAACGGTACAGCAAAACGCCATGTGGGAAGAATGGCAGCCAGATAACAAATGGCAAATATTATCAAGATCCAAATTAGAGACTGCCAAGAAAAATCTTCAAGAGTTGATGCCGACGTGCTTAATTGACCTAGCTCAACAATACGTTGATTGATAATACCAATCCAATTATGGAAAAGATTGGTGGAGCTGATCCAAATACCGAACACCGCGATCAGAATTGAAAGCAATGAAGCTATCGCTAAATTGATGCGCGTACGATAGATCAGAAATCCTGCAAAGAATCCAGCGAATACGAGGAAGATTATTGCAAAAGGCATATCCTCACGGCTCATCAAAGTGGCCAGAAGCAAACCGAATTGACTGATGATAATCAGGAGATAACACAGCAGAAAAACAAGAATCACCGTGCGAGATTTTGAATTGAAATATGAAGCAACCAATTGACTGATCGAACTACCCGTGGAGCGAACCGAAATAATGGTTGCTAGGTAATCCTGAACCCAACCAAAGAAAATTACTCCAAAAAGGAGCCAGAGAATTGCTGGCAACCAACCGAACTGCACGGCGATAATTGGGCTGATGATCACATCCAGTGAAATGGATCTAAATTGGAAGCCAGTCAAAACATTTATTCGAGTTGGAAAGAAATTAATCCCGTCCATGTAACGTCGGGCTGGTGTGGATCGTTTCCAGCTGGGGTTGATATTCTGGTTCACTTTTGGTGAAACATACAACCTATAACTGAGCAATAAAATAAGGAATGTAATGAAAAGGACTGCTAATCCCATGATATCTCCACAAACGGATATCAGATAATCTCTAATTGGTCATCCATGAGGGTCACATCTGGCCAAGATTTTTCTATCCAGCGGATGACTTTTTGTAGGGAACGCTGAGTATGCCCATTGTCGTTGCTAATCAATGTGCAGGCTATCAGAGCTTCTTGCCATCTGTCCTGGTAATCAATCTCAGCTACAGAAATGTTGAACTCTCGGTGCATTCGATGCAATAGCGGTTTTAATCGCCGTCTTTTCTCCTTGAGAGACGTACAACCCGGTAATTGTATATTAAGTGTCAGCAATCCGATGCTCATATACAGCTCTTGTTGGTTTACTCGACGATAGATAAATTTTTTTACGTATCCGAGTCTAAGATCCTTATAATATCTTTATGATCATATTTAAATCTGTAATATATCTAGCAGCAAAGAGATTGAAAGATAATGGTAAAAAGTGCCATTGAATATTATCTTTTGTTGATCCATCCAGGATGATTGTACTTCTCTTTGTAGAGTTCTACTGCTCTGCGTCCTTCAGCAGGTGAAAGTTCCATGGGCTGGAGATCGATATTCAAGATTTTCTGAAAAGCTGTTTCGAATGCGTAGGAAGTGATCCACCAATCCCCTAAATATCCGAGCACCCGTTCAATTGTTGTGGCGTGTTCCAGCAAACCGTTCCTGGCATTTTCTCTTTTTGACTCCGTTGAATAATGGAGGATATCTATAATTCTGGTTAAATCACCAGATATGGGTAATGAGCCATGTTGAAGCACGCCAGATTTCCTGCGTGCCTGTGCGCTTCCGATCAATTTCCTTCCCCCAACAGTGATCTCGTAATTTGATGGCACTTCAAAGC
>DATKXE010000464.1:0-2218 GCA_035529195.1 Anaerolineales bacterium | reverse complement strand
GGTCCTTGTAGGTGCGCTTTTCCTGGCGCTGCGCCTCAATCCGGAATTAGGCTTTCTGATTCTGATTTTACCCGTCTTTCCAGTGGTTTTAGGATTGCATGCCCTGACAGCAGGACCTTACCGCTGGCGGGTGACTTTTGCACTGGGTGGAGCAATGTTCATCGGCTGGCTCGTACTGGCAGTGTTTCCTTTGCAGTAGATATTTATGGATACTTGAGCAGTTCCGCTTACGTTTCGGATATTACTTGAGAGATTTGCAGCAAGAATAACTTATTTCGAAAATACCGCATATGAGGTCCCCATCTGCTGTATAAAGTCCTCGCCGTGTTCAATTTCCAGAAAGTCAGCTTTTAGCCTTTCATAATCATCTTGAAGACTGGTATCTGTGGGGGATTTGAGCATTTTCGAAATCAAAATATATCCGTGATGAAGCAGCTCATCGACCAAAGCATCTGCGTGTTTGGCGAAAAGGATGCCCTGTTCAAAATTGCCGATCGCCTGGTTGTACTCACCATCTGCCAGATAGTAAGCTGCGACCATCCAGTATGCCCGGCTGGTGTGTAAATCGCCGCGCTCGAGTTCTATAGCCAGGCGCAAGTTCACCCTGGCTGCATCAAATCCAGCCGCATGATCCGCAGAAGTGATCTCTATTCCTGGCTCATCCCAGCCGATCCATGCAAAAGAGGCGAAATTGTAGGCAAACCCTTTCGCAACGCTGCGCAGCTCGTAGGCCAATTCCGGATCCGAGGCATAAAAATCCAGTGCAGTTTGCATCCCGAATTGGGTTCCAGCCCGGGCAAAAGCCAGCACCCCGACCAGGTCTTTCTCATTCCAGTATTGATGGCGCATGACATCTGCCAGAGTATTCAGTATTATTTTTGGATCTGGCAGCGCGCACGGGGAGATGTTCGCGGCAAATGAATCTTTGGTCTGGTAGAGTTCAAGGGTGTTTTCTGCTAATTGTTTGATATCCATAAATATTTACATTCAATGATTAATATTCGTAATTTCTACTGATGAATGAGGCTGCCTGTTATCGATCTAATGACATATTATTGATTTTTTTTATGCTTCCCCAGTAGGGATTAGAACCCTACTGGAGGATCTTCCTGATCGTACGGTTTTACTTTACACTTAGCCTATCCTTCAAACCGTATAGTCAAGAGGATAGAACTTTGGAATTAGGCGAGTGATTACAAGATTGAGCATTGGAGGCCTGGAGTGAACGGAATGACATTATATATCATCATTGGGGTGGCGCTCGTTGCGCTTTTGGTGGGCGCAGTGGCATTGGTCCGCTGGCGGCGAGAACCGAGAATCAGGGAGCACAATGGAGTTCATCCCTTGCTGCTCCTTGGCATCGTGTTTATTATCCCAGGACTGCTGAACCTGATAATGGATGGGGAAGAATCGGTCTTCCTGACCATGGGAATTATCTTTACCCTCGCAGGTATCATAGCCCAATTTCTGACCAGGACACCGCAAGATTCTGTAGCTAGGAAGCGGAGTTTAATCGGTTCATTAATCGGATTCTCAGCGGGTGCTGTAGCTGGAGCTACACTTAGTCTGGTTTACGATTGGCCATTGATACTGATGATCTTAAGGTTTGGTGCGCTGGGTCTCCTAATTGGCATGTTTGTGGAGCGATTTTATCAGAGCCGCATCCAGGCTTGATCGCATTAAAGGACGAGCCAACCTAACATGATTACCCTTGCCTCCCCACGCGAGTGGGGAGTTTTATTTATTAACACCAAAAGCCATTTCAATCTGGTTCGAGTGAGTGCTTTCATCAACTCCGAACTGCTATACAAACATTAATCCTTGCTCTATACTATGTAATGAAGGTTGATGAGGGGTGAGAATCACTTGAATTGGACCGGAGGTGATATGCAATACGGTTTATCTATTCCCCAACTGGATGATTTCGCGAATGTCAGGCGCCTGGCTGACCTGGCGAGCGAGGCTGAGGAGGCAGGATGGGATGGGTTCTTCGTTTGGGACCATATCCTGTTTGATGATTTGTGGCGCCGGGTGATCGATCCCTGGATCGCCCTGGCTGCAATCGCCATGAGCACCAGCAGAATCCGCATGGGAACGATGGTCACCCCATTGGCACGCCGCAGGCCCTGGAAATTGGCGCGTGAGGCACTCTCTATTGACCAGCTCTCGAATGGGCGGCTGATATTGGGGGTTGGTCTTGGTGCACCGGAAGAATGGG
>DATKXE010000463.1:0-9892 GCA_035529195.1 Anaerolineales bacterium | reverse complement strand
ATACCGGCTTCCCATGATTTATCCAAGATAGTCATCCATTCATCTGTGGATAGATCGCGATCCGCTCTGGTGTGTGGGGCGTACTGGGTATCGATGGTGGGTGGCAGCTGGTAGGTGAGAGCACAGTCAAGTCGATAAGGTGATGTGATTTCTCCGCTATAAGGACGTGTTCGGTCGAAGCCCAAATAGGCAATAGGATCGAGATCTGGAATCGTAACCAGGGTATCAATTTGCTCCATGAAATCAGAATAATCTTGCAAAGCTTGCTCGTATGAAACACGGTAGCGGGATGCAACCGTGTTAGCAGCATCTTCTTCTGACATGCTCTGGACGAGATAGTACGCATATTCTGCAGCGGTTTGGTTTAAATGCAGAACAGTGGATGCATTTACGATCATCACACCCTCCCCATTTTTCTCAACCCGTAAATGAACGCGAAAGTTGCGCGGATCTTCCTGGGGTGCCTGGTATTGGTATACACCAGGTTTGATGGTGGTGATGGGGGTAAACCGTTGGCGGATTGATTCACGGATGCTGGTCATATAACACTGCCTCCTTAATTATCGTATGGACTGATATTTGGCGGCGCATAATCATCGAGAGAGATTAATGCTTGCGGTTGAGCTTCAAGAGCCAGTGGGCAGCCCCCTCCACACTCTGCCAATAAGGCACATGGTGAGCATTTTTCCGGGATATATTTCCTCTCCCGCAGGTAAAGGGATAGTTCATGATTCCAGATTTTGTCCCAGGGATCGGAAAGCATGTTTCCGACCGGCTGGTAGTACGATTGGCAGGGAAGGATAGCTCCATCGGGTTCGATACACATATTGTATAAAGCAGCTGTACATCCCTTGACTCCTAATTCGAGCTGCATGGGGTCGAAGTGGCAATATTGGGTAGGCGTATACCAGATCAGCCGCTGTTGGTAGTGATCGGTTTTGCTCCTTGCTAATTCAAGCAAAGGAGGTAGTTCTCGCTCAGCAAGACCGCTGCCTACCTGTAATCCATGTCCGGCGTAAATCAAGGCATTTAAACCGATGGTTGGAACACCTATATCTCCCAGGAAGTCTAAAGTTTCACCTAGGTAGGGACTGTTCTGACGCAGCATCGTGGTATTGGTCATCACGTAGAGGGGTGTATCAAGGGCATTACGCAGACCAGCAATGGTTTGCTTCCAGGCGCCTCTTGCTCTTACCATTTCATCATGGATAGCAGCAGAGTGAGATTCCACGGTGATTTGGACATGATCGAGTCCTGCATCGATTAGCTTTGATAGGAAGCCTTTATCCTGTAATCTTCTGGCGTTGGTATTCAAGCCCGTGATTTGCCCCTTGGACTCAGCATAGGCGATTAATTCTGGCAGATCGGCGTACAGAGTTGGCTCACCGCCCGTAAATACGACGTGAGGGATGCCGATCTCCCACAAGCGATCAATTATCTGAATCCACTCCTGATTGGACATTTCCGAATAATCCCTTGGGCGGGCATTGTAGCAGTGTTCGCAATCATTATTACAGCGGTAAGTGAGTGCTAAATCCATCCGGTAAGGGGCTGTTGGCGTGGTTGAGAAGGGAGCCTGGATATCAATATCTAAATCACATACCGGGCAAGCGCCATCAGGGCGAATGAGCTGGTTGAAATTTTCCCGAAAATGCGCATAGTCACTATTTGCTTGAGCTAGTGAAACATGATAGATTTTCTGGAGCGCTTGAATTGCTTCTGCATCAGTTTTTTGCTGCAACAGAAGGAAAGCCATTAATGTCGCGGTTGGATTGAGATGGATCACCCGATTGGCATTCACCAACAGGATGCCTTTACCCTGACCGGAGATTAGATCGCCATCCACCCGGAGGTGGATACGGCTGCGCTCACCTGCCTGGTTGTGTTCAAAATGGTAAACACCAGGTTGGGGAAGATCGCAGCGCTCTGAGCCATTTCTATTGACTGTTTTTGATCTATTGCCCGGGAAAAGATGTTTCCAAAAATTTATATCCATTCAAGGTAGTCCTGGTAGGGAATTATCAACAATGAAGATTAGCGACCACCACCAGCGCAGGCACATGCACATCCTGCACAGGCGCAGGCACATGCACAACCTCCACCGCCACCTCCGCCACGACTATAGCTTGATGCTGAGGGTTTGGGGGGTGGGTTGGTGACATTTGTTATTCCTCTGGTGAAATCGGTCATGCTGCCAACAACATTGCTTGAGAAACCTTGGACACCAGTAACGATGGAACCTGCAAATGCAGATCCTGGCAAAGTAGGCATTGATGGACCAGAACGACCGGTCGATGGAGTTGAAGCCGGAATAGACCCGGTTGCGGTTCTTCCAAAGCCGGGATCATATCTGGGCCACCACATGGGTACGAAAACTGGTCCAGTTCGAAAGACGTCGCGAGTGCGATCGTCGTACTCCTTGTCAAGCATTGTCCATTCCATATTCTGATCGAATTTCTCGCTCTTGACTTCGGGTGTGCCGGCAGCTTCAACCTGCTCCCAGGCACGCCGGGTGATGTCTTTATAGTAAGCAACGGTTTCCTTGCGGCTAAAGCCCTTCATTTTCTGGCCCACAGTCTTGACCAGCTCGACCATCATCTTTTGAAGAGCCTTCTTGCGGTTTTGTTTTTCGTTTTTTTGAAATGCCAGCAAGAAATCCCGTTCATAAATGCGTAATTCTGGCAGCGGGTCTTCCAATTCTATCTTTAGCGGTTCGCGGGAGACAACCCTGGCCGCGTTTTTCTTTAGCACACCGAACAAGATCATGGTCATGATCTTGTCCATGGGTTGTTCCATCAGGATGCCCGCTTCTACAGCTGTCAGACCTCGCTTTATTCCGTGTCCTTCAATTGAGATTTTGGGAGGCAAGTAGCTAAGTTTGCGCTTGCGGTCTGAGGTCACACCCCAAATGATCAAGCCAGCAATGCCGCCAATGCAGAGCAAAGGTACCAGGAAAGGACTCAGACAGGCCACTAGTCCGCCAAAAAATGAATCCCCACCACCGCTAACCGAACCGGAGCCGGTCACAATGGCATCATCCGGTACATACTGGCGTGGAAACGAAGCGCCAAATTGATACTGACGAGTAGCGTCCGCTGAGGGGTTGCTCCAGGTGTAGGTCATGCGCCCATCGTTGTCAACCCCTCCTTCAGGTTCAGACGAGAAACCTGAAGGTGCACTGTGCCAGCGGGGTTCTTCAGGCTGGACTCCTGGGGGAAAGTGGTAAGTTAAAATTGTCTCAGTTCCGCCGGAGATTGAGCCGTCCTCGAAGAAATTCGGAGCGAATCGGGCGCTGACGTAATTTTCATCATCGTCATCCGGAAAGAGGACATCCCAGACCCGTGCAATAAATACCCGTACCTCACCAGATTGTCCAGAAGGGATGGAATTAGCCCCAAGACCAACTGCAACCCCAGGTTTAACATAGGGTGATTCCTCAATATCACTCAATTCAACTCCGTTGGCATAGGCGACAACACTGTTCAGATCGTATTCGTCGTGTGGTACACCAACATCTACATATTCGATGGTAGATCCGGAGGGATCGTTTACGAAGATGAATAGATAATCAATGGAGTAGGTGCCATCTTCATTGATGTATAAATCGATAAATTGTTGTGGCAAACTGTAGGTATAGGTTTGCGCAAGGGCGATAACCGGCAGGATCGCGGTAAGCATTGCCATAATTAACAAGGTAAAGATTTTTATCGATCGATTTTTCTTTGGCATATCTACCTCTGAGGAGTAAGCGGGAGAATCACACGAACTTACCAGGATGAGTAATTACCATTTGGGTTCTTCTGTGAGCTGATAAGATGTCCCACAATACGGGCAAGAAACGACAGGAGCCCCGGCAACCATTTCAACATCTTTCGGAGATAGAACACCACCACAAGACTCGCATTTGAAAGTGTCCAAGTCCACGTTGGCCGGGAGATCAATGTTGAGGGTGACATTTTGTTCTGCCTGGGTATCTGGCTTGAGCCGGCCAGCGAACCAAATCAAACCAAATCCGATAGCAACACTGACGAAGCCAGTGATTAGCCACCCGGAATTAAATTCTGTCCCAAAAGCAGCCCAAATGAAAAGTACTCCGAACAACAGAACAATCGCAGCGGCGATGTAGGCAATAATCCTTCCAGCAGTCATAGGTGTCTCCTTTTCCAGCTATTAGTGTACATAGATTATGGTTAAGTCACAAGTGACTTTTGACCATAATTTAAACTTTTAATGTCAGATTATTTTGTTGTTCCTGAAAAACCGGTAAAAAATTGTGAGTGAAACCAAGATTAGAGTTGAATCTTATTCGAATAAAGAATATGAAATGCAATTCATGCGGGATGAGTTGAGCATTTACCAGGGTTCATCGGCGAACCACTCATCGTCTGTGCGATCCATTTCGAGCATTTCACCGGTGACGACAAAAACGATGCGCTCACAGACATTGGTTACTCGATCTGCTACCCGCTCCAGGTTATGAGCGACCCATAAGAGATGATTTGCTTGATCTGCGGAGGATGGGTTTGAGATCATCTGTTCCATGAGCTCCTGGTAAATGGTGTTAAATAAATTATCAACCCGATCATCTTCCTGGGGAATAGAGCGAGCTGCCTCCGCATCTCGTTCAACGAAAGCACGTAGTGCACGATGAAGCATATCGATACATATTTCTGTCATTGGCGGGATATGCATCATAGGTGGAAGTAAATCTTCCTGACCGATGCGCACAGTGATACGGGCAATCCCCTTGGCGTAATCACCCATGCGTTCCAATTCTGTAGAGACTTCGAGGATAGCTGTCAGCAAGCGTAAATCGCGCGCCATCGGTTGCTGGGTTGCGATGAGGGTGATTACGGTTTCTTCAATCTCGAAATGTTTTTTATTAATTTGCCGGTCTGCATCGTAAATTATTTTTGCTCCGGGGATATCCCTGTTTCTCAAGGAATGCACTGAATCCCTCAGTGCTTTTTCAACCAAACCTCCTTGTGAGATCACCTGTGCTAATAGCTCATCTATGGCCCGATCTAATGTTTCGCGTGGAGAAATAGTTGACATAATTCTTTCCTCACTTTTACCATCTATCTGGCGATTATCCAAAGCGACCCTCGATATAATCTGCGGTTTGTTGGATTGTAGGGTGGGTGAATATCTCTTTTCCGGGAGCGTATTCGATCAGCTCGCCTTGCAGGAAAAAAGCGGCATAATCTGCTGCTCGGGCAGCCTGCTGGACGGAATGTGGTACGAGGATGATCGTGTAGTTATTTTTTAATACTTGGAGGGAGGCCTCGACCTTGCCTGTTGATATGGGATCTAAACCTGAGGTTGGCTCATCCAGCAGAAGCACTTCCGGTTCCAATGCCAGACTGCGGGCGATACATAAACGCTGCTGTTGCCCACCGGACAAATCAACAGCGGGATCATCAAGCCGATCCTTGACTTCATCCCAGAGCGCAGCCTGGCGCAAGCTCCGGTCTACTGCTTCATTGAGGCGATTCTTATTGCGTTCTCCTGCGGCTTCAAGCCCATAGGTTAAGTTTTGGCGAATGCTCATCGGCAAGACGACAGGACGGGCGAACACCATTCCCACCCTGCGACGCAAAGACGTTACATCGAGGTCAGGAGCGAGTATATCCAGGAGTTCGCCTGTATCCGAATATAGAGTTGCCTTCCCCGAAACCTGTTTCACATTGGCCAAATCATTTAACCGGTTTAATATCCTCAAGAAGGTTGATTTTCCACCTCCAGCTGGACCAAATAAGACGGAAATAGAATTAGCAGGAATATTCAGACTGATATCCTTCAAGGATTCTGTGCCATCTGAGTATTGCAGTACTAAATTTTCTGTGACAATTTTATTCTTGGTATTCATTATTTTTCGGATTCTGTATAATCACAAATCACCATTGCCGGCGAGCCCTGGCACGGGAGCGTATAATCGTCGCCACCAGGTTCATTCCCAACACGAAGATCAGCAAGACCAAAGCAGTACCATATTGGATTTCAGGTGACATCCCGGGGACCTGTGTGGAGATTACATAAAGGTGATAGGGAAGTGCCATGGTGGGATCTAGTACAGATGATGGTAAACCGGGGAGAAAAAATACCGCAGCGGTAAATAATATCGGTGCGGTTTCACCAGCGGCTCTCTCAAGACCCAGGATAACACCAGTCATGATTCCTGGTAGAGCCTGGGGCAGTACAATGCGCCGGACAGTTTGCCATTGTGTGGCTCCCACAGACCGGCTGACTACCCGGAAGGACTGCGGTACAGCTCGCAATGCTTCCTCAGTTGTGGTGATGATGACTGGCAGGGTCATGATTGCCAGAGTCAGCGAGCCGGCCAGGATGCTGATCCCAAGATTTAAGAAGATCACAAACAGACCAAGACCAAATAAACCATAAACAACCGATGGTATTCCTGCAAGATTGATGATGGCAATGCGGATCGATTGTGTCCAGCGGTTGTCTGGAGCATATTCGGACAAGTAAACTGCAGCACCTATTCCAAAGGGTGCGACGATCAGGGCGCAAAGCATGGTCAGGAAAAAAGTACCCACGATAGCGGGCCAGATTCCGCCTGAGCGCATACCATCACTTGGAAAGCCGGTGATGAACTCCCAAGAGAGAGCGGGAGCTCCTTTGTATACGATATATGCGATGATGGCAATAATGGGTATTACAGCCACTATTGCCACCAATCGCAAGAAGAAAAATCCCAGGCGTTGGGTGCGATTACGTCTTGCGGGTGAGTGTTTTGGCTTCATGAAAGGATACGCTCAGAGCGCTTCTTGCGGCGAAATACAAATGTTGAGGCGAAAACATTGATAATTAAGGTGATAATGAACAGCACAATACCGATAAAGAAAAGTACATGGTAATGTGTACTGCCATTAGCAACTTCACCCATCTCGGCCGCGATAGTGGCGGTCATCGTGCGAGTAGGATTAATCACTGTAGAGAGACCTGTCGGCATCATGGGCGCATTACCGGTAACCATCAAGACCACCATGGTCTCTCCAATGGCGCGGCCGATGCCGAGCATGATGGCGGTGAGCACCCCAGATTTTGCTGCTGGCAGTGTTACCCACCATATGGTCTGCCACTCGGTGGCGCCGAGCGCCAGAGAAGCATCCCGGTAAGATTTCGGGACCGTGTCGAGAGCATCTTCAGAGATGGAAACAATAGATGGGATCGCAATTCCAGCCAACAGCAGGGCACCTGTCAGGGCTGATAGGCCGGTGGGGAGTGCCAGGATCTGGCGTACATATTGGGATAAGATCAACAAGCCAAGAAAACCCAAAACCACTGAAGGAAAGCCACCCAACAACTCAACGAGTGGTTTGAGGATTTCCTTTGTCTGCGGGGAGGCTACTTCAGCGATATAGATTGCAGTGAGTAAACCAATCGGAACCGCGATAATTAGTGCACCAACTGTGACAACCAGCGAACCCACCAATAAAGGCAAAATACCAAAGTAATCTTCAATTGGATACCATCGGGTTTTCAAGAACTCTGAAAATGATACTTCGGTAATAGCCGGAAAACCCTCGCTTATTAAAAAATAAAAAATCAATACGACGAATAGGATTGCTGAGTATCCGAATACCTTTATTAATCCTGTAATCAGGGATTCGGATTTAATCCTTGGAACTTGCATGGTTATCCTCTCGCATTGATGTGATCCTCTGAAAATTTTCGAAGGGAAGTTACTTTGCTAGTATCGGAACAAAACCAAGATCGCTCACAATTTCCTGTGCTTGGGGAGTGTAGATCCACCCTATATATTTTTTGACGAATCCAACAGGTTCACCTGCCGTGTACATATATAAATCTCGTGCGATGGGATAGGTGCCATCATTCACAGTTTCTGATGAGGGGTAAATAAAATCAGGATCCCCAAGCTGGCTGGCTGTTAATGCGATAACCTTCATGTCTAGGGTGACATAGCCCAAGCCATCATAACCAATCGCATTTGGATTGCTTCGAATCTCCGCCCCGATCACTTCAGATGATGGCAGCAACAGCGTGTCCGTCGAGAACAGTGTTTTATCATTCTTGTCCCCCAAGCGCAATACTTGCTCAAGAAAATATACATGAGTTCCGGAGTTGGTTTCTCGTGAAAGACGAACAATTGGTCTATCTTCTCCACCCAATTCCTGCCAATTATTGATCTTACCAGAATAGATATCGGAAAGCTGCTGCAGGGTAAGCTGGCTTATCGGATTGTTTGGGTTGACAATGACCGCGATTGCGTCCCTGGCGACAATAAATTCGACTGGTTCTATTCCATTTGCCTGCGCATTGACAATCTCTTCAGACTTAATTTTTCGGGAGGCGTTGGCAAGATCCGTCGTTTTATTAATCAAGGAAGCGATACCGGTGCCTGAGCCACCACCTGAAACCGATAAGTTTGATTGCGGGTTGTCCATCTGGTACTGCTCAGCCCAGGCGAGTGCCAGGTTGACCATGGTATCCGAACCGACGTTATTAATATATTCATTTGAATCAGCGGGAGAAGTTTCATCGTCACCTGTTCGGGGAGAACAGGCTGTGGTTACCAGTACAATTAGAATTAACAGCTGTATAACTTTAGATTGCATCCAGATGATTATAGCAACACTTTTTTTAGCAATCAAGGAATTCGAGCAATCTGGCAGTAAATTTCGATTAGAATTAAACACATGACCAATAAAGCCCTTTCATTCCAGGTTGCGGATCTCGATTTCTATTATGGCTCGTTCCAGGCTTTAATTGATATCAATCTGGAAATTAAAACTCGTATCGTGACTGCTTTAATTGGTCCTTCGGGTTGCGGAAAGTCGACTTTCCTGCGCTGTTTGAACCGCATGAACGATACTATACCCGGTGCAAGGGTTGATGGTCGAATTTTGCTGGAAGGGGATGACATTTATGCCCCCAATGTCGACCTGGCCGATCTACGTCGAAGGGTCGGCATGGTATTTCAAAAACCGAATCCATTCTCCAAATCGGTCTTCAATAATGTGGCTTTTGGACCCAGAGTTCTAGGACTGGTACAGGATAAAAAACATCTGGCAGATCTCGTGGAAACCAGCCTGAGAAATGCAGCCCTTTGGGAGGATGTAAAGGATAGTTTGGATGAAGATGCGCTCGGCCTATCATTAGGACAGCAGCAGCGATTGTGTATTGCTCGTGTTTTGGCAGTCGAACCGCAAGTGATTTTAATGGATGAACCCGCTTCTGCTCTCGATCCGATCGCGACGGGTAAAATCGAAGAGCTGATTGCCATTTTAAAAGAAGATTATACGATTGTTATCGTGACTCATAATATGCAGCAAGCAGCCAGGGTTTCAGATGAGACCGGATTATTCTGGTTAGGAGAGCTGGTTGAGTTTTCTGCGACCAAGGCTATGTTCACCCGACCACAGAATGAACTCACCGAGGATTACATCACCGGGAGAATGGGTTGATGGAAAATTCAATGAATAACAATAAATATGGAGGAAATGGAAGTTTATTCATACCTGGCAAGCAAGCCAGGTATTTTTATTGAGATTTCGTCCCGAACTTGGCGGAATTTGCTGAGCATGAAATCTTCGTCGCCAACAAATAAAGCGGGATCGTCGAAGGCTATGTGAAATTGCGTTCCAGATAACAGCCACACCGGGCAATCATCCGCCGCGGAATTACAAACTGTCACAATTAAATCAAAATCAATTCCAGAATAATGTGTGACATTTTTTGACCAGCCATCGTGAGTAATTCCAATTTCTTCGAGAACTGCTGCAGTGAGTGGGTGAACAAAACCGCTTGGTTTTGTTCCTGCACTAAACGCCATCCAGCGATCAGGAAATCTGCTGTTTACCAGTGCTTCTGCTATTTGAGAGCGGCAGGAGTTGCCAGTACATAAAAA
>DATKXE010000462.1:0-6347 GCA_035529195.1 Anaerolineales bacterium | reverse complement strand
GTGCTGGAAACACCGTTCATAAAACAGGTGATGTAAGCCAATCCGGTGAACAACGCCCGCAGGGTTATGCTCCAGGAGACTCGCCCTACACCCCTTAATAAGATGAAGTATAAAATCAGGTACGGCCAGAAGAGGGTAAAGTAGACCGGCGGCAAACCGGCTGCCATGTAGGGAACATTGATGAACCAGCTGCCCAACAACGCCAGGGTGATGGCGACGACGGATAACAAGAATGCCCAGTTGGCCTTCGTGAAAAATCCATAGGCACTGACAGCAAAGAGCACACCGGCCAGAATGCCTAAATCGGCTAAAGCGGGATGTATGTATTTCAAAAGGATTTCACAACCCGGCTCTGCTGAATCAGCAGCCATACCGACACGATACCAGTTAAGAAAAATCACGTAATGACCAATGATGCCGATTAAGGCTCCTATGATGGCCAAAATCCCACCTAAACGCATATTTGTTTTCATCGATTACCTCCGTAGATTTTGTTGATAGATCAATAGCAAATCAAATGCTATATTGCTTCCAATAAATCAGTCCCACTTCACTAAATTTAAGTTCCACAATTCATTGCTCAACTTCTCCAGTATGGCACGAGCAGCCCTGGTAGTAGGGATCATCACGGTGGGCAGCAACGTAGACAACCGTGCCGGGTTCGATGATCAGATCACAATTTTCGAGGAAATTCGGGTCTTCTTCCCATTCGAAAATCTCAATTTGACAGGGGACATAAACCGTTCCACGCCAGCTGCCGTTGCATAATGTTCCCCGCACCACCTGATCGACCAGCATCTCCTGACCATTGATCTCAACTAACTGCTCAGCTGCTGGTAAGTTATCTTGATCCCCAGGGGACTGATTGGGGTTTGAATTGGCGAGATAAGTAATGCTCTCTGGTGGGCAGGCTGGAGTTGCTGGTTGGCAAGCTGCCACCAATAAGATGAACAGCATTAGAATTACACTCAGTTTAAGTTTCATTGGTTCTTTCAAGTGCAGGTGTTGATAAATTATTGAGTAATATTCTATATGTGAAAGTTAGCACAATTATTTCAGATGGTCTTTGCTTTAACATAAATCCAGTGTCATAATTGATTGTTTGTGATCCGATCCGATGGTCAGCATCCTGAACTGGTTTTCCAGGATGCAGCAGCTAATTTATAATTGAAGAAGCCAAAATGTGATTGCATCGCATAATAGCCATCAAGGTTTTGGAGGGTTACCGTGAATTCACTTGTGGAAATCCTGGCATCCAATGACATGTTCGCCGGTTTACCCCAGGCTTCCCTGATTGATCTGGTGGATAATTCAATCCACAGGACATACAGGGATCAAGAGATCATCGTTCATCAGGAAGACGTCTGGCCTTATCTATTCCTGATCAGCGGGGGGAAAATCGATGCCATCAAGGAATCTGCTGAAGGGAGAGCATTTATTGCGACTTCGTTGAATGCGGGTGATATCTTCTGGGGGCTTGCATTTTTTATCCAGGGTGCACCCATGCCAGTATTGCTCCAGGCGAAAGCGGCAACCCAGGTCTATATTTGGAGTAGAGATTACCTGGTTCCCATTATTCAGCAGCACGGGAATATGTCATGGGAGTTGTGCCAGGTGATGATCAACCGCATGCAGCTGGCCAGTGCGATCGTGGAGGACCTTGCCTTCCAACCGGTGATGGGTCGCCTGGCTGGTCTGATATTGAGTGAGTTTAGTGATGCAGAAGATGAATTTAAGTCCAGGGAATTAACGCTTGAAGAAATGGCATCCCGCATCGGTACCACACGCGAAATGGTATGCAGGCATTTATATCGATTTGCTGAAAAGGGGGCGATTCAAATTAATCGTACAGAGCTGAGAATTACGAATAGAGAGATGTTGGAAAAGCAATCCGGGAGATAGCGAGACTTAGAATTCTCCGCGGGTTATTAGACCTCCACGAGCTGGGAAAGGTACTGGACAGTGTTTTCCACCGTTTCACTATCCTGAATGGTCAGCTCGATGGCTTCATTGGGACAGATCTCAACACACTGACCACAGCCGCGGCAGCTATTGCTGATCTGCGCGTGATGATCAACGAGCTGGATGGCGTCAACGAAGCAGATTCCCTGTGTGCAATCTCCGCAGCCCAGACAATATTCGTTCACCTGAACGCTAACACCTGGCAGGCGGTTCACCTTGGCGCTGATCTGGGGCGTGATCTCCGGGAGCATTTTCCATAAACAGCAGCACGGGCAGCAGTTGCAGATGGTCATTAATTTCTCCCCAGGACCTGCACCCAACCAGAGCGCATCCAATTTATTGCGGCCGACCATGTGCACCAGACCTGCCTCCCGGCAGCGCTCAATATGCTGGTGGGCTTCTTCCCTTGAGACCAGCCTTCCGAGCTGAGGATTGATCTGCAGCACTGCTTCTCCCAGGAAAAGACATCCCAACTCCTGGGAGTAATCTTCACACTGATTGCCATCCCGGCAGAGACAGAAATTCATCACCCAGTGGTGGCTGGCGGCATCAATGAAGTGGTCTACGATTTTTGAAGGTAAGACATAGTCTCCGGGATTGGAGATCGGTTCATTGATCACCAGCGAGCGGTCAGTGGGCAAATAAAATAAATCGTCTCCATCGAATAAACCCCAATCAACCAATTCCCCAACCAGCGGTAAATTCGTCAGCCGGGCTAACCAGAAACGCTGAGGGAAAGCTTTCTTGATCAGATTTACAAACCACACCGGACGTGCCAAATCCTGCCTCCAGGTGAAAATATTAATAATTCTACCCCAGACCTGCAAGCGTCGCAAATTCCCAACCCAGGATAGTATCTTTCATGGGCGTCATTTAATTTTTCAAGGAGCATTGTCATCAATTGTCTGAATATCAGCCCGTTGATTAATAAGTATCAACAGGGTTAATTGAGGTGGTTTTAAAGTGGATTGGAAATGAAGTATGGGTGGATTTTTGGCTTCACGGGATAATTATATTAATGAGTTCCTGACTATTTCTTTGGCAGGAAAGATGTCAATTGAACAAAGTATTGAGTCGTAATTTAACGGATGGCCAATTTAGTAAACTGCTAAATATGACAAATCCGATCAAATACCAGGGCACCCACCAATAAAGCTCATCAGATATCCGGCCTGTCAATTTCATGTAGGCGATCACTCCCCAACAGGAAAAATAAGCGAAATAAATGAGCCAGGTTGAGGATTTCTGCTTTTTATTAAATAGATAGCTGACGATCAATGGAATCAATAAAACAAAATCCCAACTCCAAATATATGGTGTAACCAGGGTTGTCAGCGCGAGACTCCAAACCGCGGCATCTCTTTTAGGGAGTCGAGTCCACAACCATAAGTTTATGCCTGATACCAAGAACAGGAGCATATACCATAATATCTCACCGATCCTATTAAAATTCGTTCGAAGGAGAAATAGCGATGATGGATGAGCCCAGTCTGGATTCTCCATCAGATTCTGAAAGAAATCGATAATCCAGCGCGGGTAATAGGTAAATAATGGAATGGAGAGAATTCCTATGGAGAGAAAAATTAAGAATATCAATTTGACTGCCTGTGATGATCCATTTTCTTTTATATAGGAATAGATATATCCCGGCAATATGAAGATTGCCAATTGGGGTTTCGATAATGTTAATGCGATCAGGATGGCTATTAATAATGGGTGTAATTTTTGTCCGTAGATCGAGAGCACCATAAAAAGAAAACAAATAAGGACTGTGATCTGTCCCAATGAGAAATGAGAAATTGTTGGGGGGAATAGGAAGGCCAAGATCAAGGTAACAGTAAAAAGGTATTTCGGTGGGCGCTGATAACCTGAACTCAACCAAACAATGGCAATCAAACTAATTAGCGTGATTATCCACCATAAGTTGCTGGCTTGCTGGAGGGGTAAGTATCCCAGGGGCCAAAACATCCCAATCGCAACCGGCATCCATACAGCGCTGCCTATCTCATACATCATTGTGAGGTTATAAGGACTTTGCCTGTTTACCAGTAAAAATGATGGGGCCCAGAGATTATTCCTGAAATCCCACCCTGCTGGGTAAGGAAAGCTGGTGATAAACAGGGCTAATAAAACTAGTATGAATCCAACCAATATCGCCAGCAAGAATTTAGGGGATAGGAATACAGCAGTCACTTTTTCCTCGCCTACTGCACTGCTCATTGAATTAATTTACCTTTACCTGAACATGTTTGCCACCCTGTTCAGTCTTTTCTGCTGGCTGGTAAAAATATAAACTTGATAATCCAATCAGCAATATTATCAGGGGGATAACTTCCCAATAATTTAGAAATTTTAAAGAAACAATTACTGTAATGCTTTGGGCAAAGAATGATGCCCAAGAGGGGATAAATGCCAGGGCAGATGAAAAACTTTGCTGGCTTGTATAAGGAGATAAAAACATAGATACCAGCAGTAAACTGGCTAAAGTGTGCCCGCTGCTCCAACGTCTCCTTTTCCACTTCATGAATGTGAGCAGAATGGAAAACGAGATGAACAATACCATCAATGCATGTAAAGGTGAAAGGTAGCTGCTGAGAGAAAGATTGTTGATTGACCAATAAAACTCGTTCTGTGGGGATGGATGAACCAGATTGTTAATCCACTGAAGGAATAAGGGAGGAGTGCCAATGATACTGATCGGGATAACGAACAAAGCGACGATCAGCAGCTGTTTAACCAATCCATACCAGTCCTCTCTTGCGGACCACAACAAATAAATCCAGATCAGCACAGCACCCTGCGGTTTTAACAGCAATATTGCAAGGGCAATCCCGCGACCTACTGTCTGCCATTTTGTCCCCTGAACAGTTTCCCAAAGCAAGATGGGTAAGACCAAAACCAGAATATCCATATTGCTCTTGGCCATCGTCACCAAGAAAAAAGGAGAGAGCGTGATAGCAAAGAATTTTGACAGCGACCAGCTGCGGCGATATGATAACCAGCCGATCGCCAGAACTGAAAATACTCTGGCTCCTTCTGCCCTCATTAAGAAATAGGGTGCCATTAAGATCAAACCCCAAGGTGGGTAAACTTTACTGGGATCAGCATACACGTTCAACCCAGCCGCCCAAAAATTATTCGTGTTGAGATCCCAGTCAACTGGTGATATTTGGGGGATAAAAATGTACATGACTGCGAGAAAAAGGATCACCCCAAACTGTTGGCGTAAAGCGATGGGCGTAGTAAAAAGATCCCTTACTTGCTGTAAGAAGGATTGCAGCCTGATCATTGACCCAGAATTAATAAGAATTAATCGATTGTGCATCTCAGCTGCTCTCGAATTGATAAATAGACGGGTGAATATTTCTTGCTCCCATGCTAGAAGCATACCAAGGGAACTCGCTCTATGTGATTACAATTTTGATAACCGAGCTGGAAGATCTCGAGAGATCATTAGATTTTCATTTCAGGGTACTGATTAATCATCCTTCAAAATTCGCAACTTCACCATAAGTATTGCGTATCCAGATATAGAAGAATATCCGATTCGAACGGAAATGAGGTATCAATCATGGGATTTATCGACTCGGTCCTGGGGATTATCGGTGGCATCGTTGGCCTGGTGGTGGGATTGACGCAAGTTGGGTTGGGGGTTCTATTTGTGAAAGCTCCCCTGGTGCTGATTATCGGAATTGTACTGTGAGAACCACGCTTGGATAATAACTTTAACGGTATCCAATATTTTCTGGTGTGAAGCTGGATTGCAAAGAAATCCAGATTCACACTATATGAAAAACAATCTTTACCAGATTACGATTTGTCGTTTTTGGAACCAGGCTGGGATTTATTAAGGGTAGTTTTAGAATATTTACCAAATAATTGGCACGTATTTTAGGAGCAGATATTTGCCGAGCAAATAGGGGTCCACGAAGCAGCCCGGGTTCGTACTGGTTATCTAGATCAGCCGGGTAAAAAGCATCGCTGGGATCATCGAATTCCAGAACCGGTAGTCTGGTGAGAGCGGCGTGCCCGGTGTTTTGGCTGAGAAGGCGATGTTTGTTTCTTGCGCGGCATTGGTTTCCGGGTCGTCTGTGGGTATTGTGGTTTTAGTACATCGTAATCAAAATCTGCCAGGGTTTGCTGCGGCAGCTTTTGCTTCATGACCTTCTCGATTTTTTGTACCATTGCGTGATCATCCGGTGTGATCAGAGTGAATGCTTCCCCAGTTCGTTTGGCCCTGCCAGTGCGCCCGATGCGGTGAATGTAAGCATCGGCGGTGTCCGGCATATCGAAATTGATCACGTGTGAAATGCGATCAATATCCAGACCGCGCGCCGCAATGTCCGTCGCCACCATGATCTGGTACTTGCCCTGTTTGAATCCAT
>DATKXE010000461.1:0-10909 GCA_035529195.1 Anaerolineales bacterium | reverse complement strand
GGAAAACCGGCATCCGCTGTGGGTGTATTCGAGCCAACTGAAATTGGGATCGATAACAGATTACCAGGAATCATAGAAAAGGCCTGGTTGATCAATTGCGGTTGGAAGATGTAGGCGCCCCCAACCACAGCAGTGATCAATACAATAAAGAATGCACCGATCAACCAGCAGCCTATGCCCCGCCTGCCAGATTGCCTTCTGCCCATCGAAGCAAGACTGGCTCCATTGGCGGGCAAGAACGACGCACCCTGATCATTTTGGCTGCCATCAGAAAACATACCTGTAGATGAATTCGCAGGTTTTGCAGAATCAACCTGCCCTGCTGGGATCAGTGTCGCCTCTTTGGCTGCGCTTCTGCCCGTGATCACACGGGTGTTGGTCAAAGCGCGACTAAAATCCTGCGCGGTTTGGTAGCGTTGTTCTGGACGGACTGCCATGGACTTCTCGATAACAGCAGCTAAGCGGCGTGATACCTTGGAGCTGTGTTTTCTGACTGGCGTGAGATCGATTTGTCCCATCGCGCGTGCCAGGGCATCTTCGGGTAATGCTCCGGTTACCGCCATATACAATGAAGCACCCAAAGAATAAATATCCGAACGAGGATCGGTTCTAGCAGTGCCATACTGCTCGGGTGGGGAATATCCCGGTGTCATCGCGCGCGCGCCAGTGGTAGTTACCTGGTTGTCTTGGGTGACTTTCGCCAAGCCGAAATCAACCAGGATAACATTTCCTGCAGGTGTGATCTTGATGTTCCCAGGTTTTATGTCCCGGTGGACTACTTGAGGTTGTCTGGTATGCAGGTAAGATAATGCCTCACAGATCGCCGTACCCAAGATCACTGCATCCACATCCGACAGCACACCCTGGAGGTCAATACGTTCCCGCAGATCATCTCCTTCAATGTAATCCATAACCAGGTATTGCCCCTGTCCATCGATCACAAAGTGGTCAGTTACCCTGGGTAGGTTTGGATGGCGCAGATTGGCGAGGATTACAGCTTCGCGGCGGAATTGGCGCGCATATTCTTCAGAGGTGAACAGGTTTTCCTTGACGGCAACATCCACCCCAAGATTCCCGTCCTCGGCCCGGTAGATGGAACCCATTCCACCTTGTCCGAGGATCTCAAGGATCCGGTAGCGATTAATTAGCAGCGAACCGCGTTCTATCGTCATCACTCAGCTAAGGGAATACCCTGGTTTCAGGTCGATCTTTTCTTCCAACCCACCCGCATACAGCATTGGATTATCTTTCAGGGTTATGACCAAGAATTAGATATCCAGGTTGCGCACTTCCCGGGCGTGGGTTTGGATGAATCGGCGTCTGGGTGGTACCGCTGCTCCCATCAGCATATCAAATGTCCGGTCTGCTTCGGCAGCATCCTCGATAGTCACTTGCAGGAGCGTCCTTTGAGTGGGATCCATCGTGGTATCCCAGAGCTGCACCGGGTTCATTTCTCCTAAACCCTTGTACCTTGAAAGTGAAATCTTATCTGAATCGACACCGAGCTTGGCAAATAAGCGCTCTTTATCTTGCTCCGTATATGCATAAAGAATCTGTTTCTTATAACCGATGCGGAACAAGGGAGGTTGGGCGATGAACAGGTGACCTTCATCAATCAAGGGTTGCATATAGCGGAAGAAAAAGGTTAACAACAAAGTGCGAATATGGCTGCCATCCACATCGGCATCTGTCATGATAATTATGCGTCCGTACCGTAATCCCGAGAGATCAAAACCTTCCCCAATACCTGTACCCAAAGCAGAGATAAGTGCCCGAACTTCATTACTGGCCAAGATTTTATCTAACCGAGCTCGCTCAGTATTCAATATCTTGCCGCGCAATGGCAAAATTGCCTGGAAGTGGCGGTCACGTCCCTGCTTGGCAGAGCCACCCGCGCTATCTCCCTCAACGATAAAGAGCTCTGTCTGGCTCGGATCACGTTCAGAACAATCGGCCAGCTTCCCTGGCAGGGTGAGACTCTCGAGCGCTGATTTGCGAATAACCAGGTCGCGCGCTTTCCGGGCTGCATCACGTGCTCTTGCGGAGGTGAGGCATTTATATACGATAGCTTTCGCTTCTGAAGGATTTTCTTCCAGAAAGCTGCCAAAGGTTTCATGTATCACCTGCTGGGCAATGGTTTGTACTTCGGGGTTCATCAGCTTGACTTTGGTCTGGCTCTCAAACTGCGGGTCAGGGTGTTTGATGCTGATAATGGCCGTTAAGCCTTCACGTGTATCATCCCCTGTGAAATTAGGATCAGCATCCTTGAGTAAACCACTGCGGCGAGAATAATCATTGATCGTACGGGTCACCGCAGCTCGCAAACCGGTCAGGTGAGTACCTCCATCAATGGTATTGATTGTATTTGCGAAAGCATAGACTGATTCGGCAAACGCATCCGTATACTGAATGGCTGCATCGATGGTGATATTATCAATTTCCTTCTCAACATGAACTACGGGATGCAGGGTTTTCCGGTTGCGATTCAGATATTTTACAAAGGAGGTAATGCCACCTTCAAAGTAGAAGGTCATTTCCCGATCAGCACGTTCATCGACAAAATATATCGTTACCCCACGCGTGACAAAAGCCATTTCCCGCAATCGCTGTACAAGGGTTTCAAAGCGATAATCAACTTCCTCTGTGAATATCTCCGGATCAAACTTAAACCAGGTGCTTGTGCCAGTTTCATTTTCAGGAGCCTTGCCGATTTTTTCAACCGGACCAACCGGGTAGCCCCTCTCAAAACGCTGCTGGTGAATCCCTCCATCCCGCCTCACAGTCACCTCACACCATTCAGAAAGAGCATTCACCGCAGATACACCAACCCCATGCAATCCACCCGATACTTTATAACTCCCACCGCCAAATTTTCCGCCCGCATGCAGGATGGTCATAACAACTTCCAAGGCGGATTTCTTTTCTTGTGGGTGCATATCTACCGGGATTCCACGGCCATTATCGGTGACGCGTACACTGCTGTCCGGCAGAATGGTTATTTCGATTCGATCACATGCGCCTGCTAAGGCTTCATCGATCGAGTTGTCAACAACTTCGTAGATTAAGTGGTGAAGCGCTTTGATATCGGTACCACCGACATACATCCCAGGTCGCCGGCGAACAGCCTCTAAACCCTCTAAGACTTGAATATCTTTTGCATCATACGAAACGCCGAGATCTTTTCCCATCTACAATAAACCTCCAATTTCCTTATGCCATTCTTTCATCTTTTGATGAGCATCCCCCTCGTTTGTTATTATCATGAACCACTCAAACTGTTTTTAAATCACGAACTTTCACCATCTCCTCCATCCAGCGTAAAGCGTCCCGGTAATACACAAAACTAGCGGCAAGCAATCCTGTGGTCACAAAAGCATGACCTAAGATCCCGACCAGCAAAAACCAGGAGGTCGGTTTTGGATACGACCAAAGGATATCCAATCCTTTACTGAGTAAGAAAACTGCCAGGACAAATAGAACGGTCGACGGTAATGTTTTACGGGCTAAATTTGCACTGATCTTCACCGATTCAAAAAAGCTGTTCTGGTTCAACACGATTCCATGTGGAGAAAAAACCAGGGGTAAGATCAGCCAAAATACGGCTCCAGCGAAGACCAACAGCGCACATTGACCATAAGAAACACCGCTTAATATTACTAATGAAAGCAAGAAGCTTCCAGGAATGGTGATTACGAGAAATATCACCGTCCAAAGAATAGCCAAGAAAAACATCTGCAGAGAACTCCAGGGCCATTCAGAGAAGACCTGCTTCCAGGATATATCCCCTATTACAGCAGCCTGCGCCACGACCAGGAAAAACAATGTTCCTCCTGCGATCCCAATCAGCGATATCACAACGAAGGCCAGCAGTACACCCGAAAGTGATCCGATTTCCCATGATCCTATTAGAACCCTCAGCAATTCACCCCAAAGTGATCCGATTCCCCATGATCCTACTAGATCCGCCACAGGTGAAGTTGCCGCTGATTTAGCAACAACTAGGCTGGTGATGCCCACCGGATAGGATCGCAGCAGGACCAGCATATTAAATTGCTCGGCAAATTCTGCCCAGATCTCTTGCATTGGCCCCAGGAGCTCCACCAAGCTTGGATCCTGACTGGCGGAAACTCGAAATAACTCTTCCGAGGTGTTGTTAATCAAACTTGTCAGTTTGATTCGAGGTCCAATCCAGAGAAATAAATCCAGGATTATCGGGAACAGGATCAACCAGATATGGTTGGTAATAGCATCAAAACCCGACCGGATAGCTCCGATCAGGTTGGGTGCCGGCGGCAGCGTTAGTTGGCTATCTCTATTCATTTACCTGTACCGTCATGTATCCTTAATTTTATCATACGGGGCGTTTTCTCCGCAGGATTCAGCCGTGTGCTAATCTTCGCTTTAACTGCCTTTCCCAAACACCTTATCAGATGCTTGATGAGAAATGAGCTTTATCCCTTGACCGATTCTTCACAAATCGGTAAAATCAATGAATCAACCTACAGCCTTGGCAAGCAAAGAAATTTAAAATCATCGTAACGATTTGACCAGCTCAGTGTTATTCTAGGTCAACTGCATCCAAGGTGTTTAAGGAGGTGGTGCCAGCCCATATGCTTGTTGTAATATATGTCCAATTGTTCGCAAAACCCGCAAATGCGGGACCAACATAATTCTTTCTGGAGGAGGAAAGAGGAATGAATAAAAAACTGTTTGTCTTACTGTCACTGCTGGTGATCGCCAGCTTTGTATTGGTAGCATGTGCACCTGCTGCCACGGAAGCACCCCCTGCAGAAGAAGCTCCTGTTGAAGAAGCTCCTGTTGAAGAAGCTCCTACTGAAGCGGCTCCTGTTGAAGAAGCTCCTACTGAAGCGGCTCCTGCTGAAGAAGAAGCTCCAATGGCCTTCGAATGCACGGATGAAATTGGTTGTGTGGATGTCGCTCCTGGTGACCCGGTGCATGTAGCTTATGCCTTGGTTATCTCCGGTGCGAACGAAACCCTGGGCGTCGACTCCCGCAACGGGATCGAAATCGCCATCGATGATAAAGGTCAAATCCTGGGCCATGATGTTCTTCTTACCGGCGAGGACGAGGAATGTTCCGCTGAGGGTGGCCAGGCAGCCGCTGCCAAGCTGGCTGCAGACCCCAGCATCGTCGCTGTGATCGGCACCTCTTGCTCCAGCGCAGCCCGGGTTGGCGTGCCTTTGCTCTCCCAGGCAGGCTTCTCAATCATTTCCGCATCCAACACTGCTCCTGACCTTACTCTTGAAGGCAACGAGAACCAGCATCCTGGCTACGCCCGCACGGCTCACAGTGACTTGGTCCAGGGTAAAGCCGCCGCCGAGTTCGTCTACAATGAATTGGGTCTCCGCACAGCCGCCACGATTCACGATGGCAGTCTTTACGCCGAGGAGCTCCAGGCTGTGTTTTCTAAGGAGTTCCAGGCACTGGGCGGTGAAATCACCGGTCAAGAAGCGACCGATCCCGAACAGACCGACTACATTTCAGTGCTGACCAGCATCGCAGCTGGCGAACCCGAGATCATCTACTACCCGATCTTCATCAAGGGCGGCAGTCTGATCACCCGCCAGGCAAAGGATGTGGCTGGTCTAGAGGAAACGGTGCTGATGGGCGCTGATGGCATGTTCTCACCAGATACCGTCGAGGGCGCTGGAGATGCCGTTGAAGGACTTTATGTATCCAGCCCGGATTTCACCGTTTTTGGCGACGCTTACGAGGCCGATTTCGTGCCCAAGTATGCAGAGAGATATGGTGTTGAAAGACCGACCAGCATCTTCCATGCCCACGCTTACGACGCCTTCATGATCATTGCGCAGGCGATCGAGAGTGTTGCTGTCCAGGATGCGGACGGAACGCTGCATATCCCCCGCCAGGCGCTGCGCGATGCGATCTACGCCACCAAGGACTTCAAGGGGATGACCGGTAACCTCTCATGCACCCCCACCGGCGACTGCGCTGACCCGCATATCGCCGTTTACCAGTACCATGCCGGTGAATACCCGCCTGAGAAGGTCTGGCCATAAGTCGGTTAATCCATAGTTAGTTTTTTCAATTGGAGGGGCGAGCATCCCTCGCCCCTCTCTTTTTCTGACAATCGAATAGGAGTGAGGCTATGCTTCGCAATTGGCGCCAGCGGGTGACCTTCACAGATATAGTCGTCTGGGCGATCGGGTTAGTCCTAGCTGCAGGAGTGGTCTATGGCACCATCGTCACGCTCCGCGCCCAGATTTATTCCGGCACCACCTGGATAAGTCTGGCTATCACGGGCTTGGCATTGGGGGGAGTGTATGCATTAATCGCTTTAGGTTATACCCTGGTCTATGGCATCCTAAAAATGATTAATTTCGCTCATGGGGAAGTCTTCATGAGCGGTCCCTTCACAGCCGTTTTTTTGGCGATCTACCTGGATAATACCGGTTTTCTGAACACTAATCCAATCATCAGCATCCTATTAATCACCATCTTATCTGCTGTGGTCGCGACCACGATCGCCATCCTGCTCGAGCGCATTGCTTATAAACCAATACGTGGCGCACCGCGCCTGGTCCCGCTGATCACCGCTATCGGAGCTTCATTCTTCTTGCAGTACACCTTTCGCGGCCTGTATGGTTCTGGATTGAAAGCCTACCCGGAGATCGACATCTTGCAGGGATCCTTTCAGATAGGTGATGTCAGCATCATCAAAACTCAAGCCGTATCGATTGTCGGTGCGGTGCTCATGATGCTTGTCATTTACGCCATCTCCAGGTTCACGCGGGTTGGCAAAGCCATGCGTGCGGTTTCTGAGGACAAAGAAGTGTCTGCACTGATGGGCATCGATGTCGACCGCACGATCATGAACACTTTTGCCTTGGGTGGCGCGGCCGCGGGTGTCGCTGGGATTCTTTATGTGCTCTTGTTCCCGGTGGTAAATTTTTTCATGGGTTTTATCCCTGGATTAAAAGCATTCACGGCGGCAGTCTTGGGAGGCATTGGCAACCCGATCGGAGCCTTCTTAGGTGCCATGGTGCTGGGGTTGATCGAAGCGATCGGACCCAGCCTGTTCCTGACGGGACTTGGAATTCCCGCCCCCTACCAGCTCAAAGATGCGCTCGCGTTTATCATCCTGGTCTTGATCTTGATCTTCCGCCCAACGGGCATCCTTGGTGAGCGCCTTTCCCGCACCAAGGCTTAAAAGGAGAGCGCCATGTCTGAAAAACAAACGAATACCTGGAAAGGTGCAATTTCAGCTGGTTCAGTCGCCGGTGGGGTCTCCGTACTGCTGGGACTGGTGGGAATGGTAGCGGCCTTCAGTGAACGCTACATCATCACTGGCGTTTTCTCAATGGGACAGTTCCTGCTGCTGGCACCGTTAATGGCTAGCGGATATCTCGCCGCACAACGAGCACAAAATAAAACCGGATTAAGAAGTCTGATCATGGGGTTGCTGGCTGGATTTTTTGGAGGATTGATATTATCCATCTTCTTGGTGCTTGGACAGCTAGCAAACCTGCGCCTGATATTCCCAAATGCATCTCCCGTTCTCTACAACCTGATCACTTTTGGCGTAAGTTTTCCTTTGGGTTATTTCGTACCCTTGATCTATGGATCAATTATCGGCGCTTTGGGTGCTGGACTGGTGTTGCTGCCTGATCGCCTCAGGTCAGCCATTTTAACCGCCACGGCATGGGTTGTCGTACTCGGGTTGATGCGCGATCTGTTCTTTTTGCTCCCAACTTTAACTCGCCCAGGACCCTTCACAACTATCTTCAAATGGATTTTCGCCCCCAGCGGCTTATCCATCCCGGCTGCAATCATCTTATTCATTGGCCTTGGTGGCTATTATTACTGGCGTTCTGGTCGACCAAAACCAGCCCGCCAACGTACTTTCGCTGACCAAAAACCCGCGGTTAGGTGGAGTTTGATCGGGCTTGGTACTGTTATTTTACTGATCCTGCCCCAATTCTTTGGAATCTTTTTTACCGAAGTGTTGGATAATGTCGGTCTCTACATCATCATGGCGCTCGGTCTGAACATCGTTGTGGGATACGCTGGTTTGCTTGATTTGGGTTACGTGGCCTTTTTCGCCATTGGGGCTTATACCATGGGCGTGCTGACCTCCCCCGAACTGGGCTTCTTCAACCTGGGATTTTGGACAGCTTTACCGATTGCTTTATTGGTCACCACTGTATCCGGAATAATTCTGGGTTTACCAGTCCTGCGCATGCGGGGTGATTACCTGGCCATCGTTACGTTGGGATTCGGCGAGATCGTGCGCATATTGGCGCTGTCTGAATGGCTGCGCCCGTTTGTTGGCGGCACCCAGGGTATCCAGCAAATCGCCATACCTATCCCGGAACACATATTGGGTTTTATGAACTCCCAGACAAAATTCTACTATCTCATCCTGGCTGGTTGTCTGGTGATTGGATTTATCGCTTGGCGTCTAAAAGATTCGCGCCTGGGACGCTCTTGGATGGCTTTGCGTGAGGACGAGGATGTCGCTCAAGCGATGGGTATGAATACGGTAACTACCAAGCTACTGGCATTTGCCACTGGCGCTACCTTCGCCGGACTGAGCGGTGCCATCTTCGCCTCCAAGCTGAACTCAGCTTACCCTCACAGCTTTAATCTGCTGGTTTCGATTTATGTCTTGTGCATCATCATCATCGGCGGTATGGGCAGCATCCCTGGCGCTATATTAGGCGCCTTCTTCTTGATCGGCCTTCCACAGCTGCTGCGTGAATTTTCCGAATTTCGCCTGCTGGTCGTCGGTGCTGTAATGGTAGCCATGATGCTCTACAAGCCAGAGGGCTTACTGCCTGAAGAAAGGCGTAAGCTCGAACTGCATGAAAGGGATGAAGATGCAGGTGAAATTGTGGATGAAGAATTCGCTCCCGTCGGCAGCACATTGGACTAGGAGGAAAAAACATGAACCTTCTGGTAGCAAATAAAGTTACCAAGCGTTTTGGGGGATTGGATGCCCTGAGTGAAGTCGATCTTGAACTAAAAGAGCAGGCGATCCAGAGTATCATCGGTCCGAACGGCGCAGGGAAGACCACCTTTTTCAATTGTGTCACGGGATTCTATAACCCAGAAGAGGGTGATCTACTCCTGGATGGACGTCTACTCAATGGTCTTTCACCAGACCGGGTCACCCGCTTGGGTGTTGCCCGTACCTACCAAAACATCCGCCTCTTTAAGAATATGACTGCGGTTGAGAACATCCTGGTTGGCATGCACACTCACCTGAAATCAGGATTAATCGGTGGGGTTTTGCGTACCAGGTCTACTCAGAGAGAAGAAGCCGCTGCGATTGAGGAAGCCAGGCGGCTGCTGCATTATGTGGGACTAAGCGGTCGAGGGGATCACCTGGCCAAGAATTTGGCTTATGGTGATCAGCGCCGGCTTGAGATCGCCCGCGCCTTAGGCAGCAAGCCCAGGCTGCTCCTGCTGGACGAACCAACTGCCGGCATGAATCCTCGCGAAACCCAGGACACAACCGACCTGATCCGCCGCTTGCGCGATGAACTGGGTATTACTATCTTGCTGATTGAACATCAAATGCGGGTAGTGATGGGAATTTCTGAGTTGATCACAGTTCTGGATTATGGTGCCAAGATCGCAGAAGGCCTCCCGGTTGATATCCAGCGTGATCCCAAAGTCATCGAAGCCTACCTGGGGCGCGACGCCGCACAAAATGCTGCTCCATCTGCCCCGGAAGCTAGTCAACCCAGTCCCGCAGCCTGAGGGAGAATACGAATATGGCCCTTCTTGAGCTCGAGAACGTGCACACCTACTACGGCGTTATCCAGGCGTTAAAAGGCATCTCATTAACCGTGGAAGAAGCTGAGATCGTGTCCCTGATTGGCGGTAATGGCGCTGGAAAATCGACAACCCTGAAAGCAATCAGTGGGCTTATACGTCCACGGAAAGGAACTATTCGCCTGGCCGGAGAAGACCTGGCACAAAATAAGCCTCATGAAATTGTCAGCAAAGGTGTCGTCCAGGTACCCGAGGGACGGCGTGTTTTTGCACTGATGTCCGTAGCTGAAAATCTGCAGATGGGAGCTTTTGCCCTTACAGATACTCAGAAAAATGCTGAAAACTTAGAGCGGGTGTATTCCTTGTTTCCCCGTTTGAAAGAGCGCCGCAAACAGCTGGGTGGTACGCTTAGCGGTGGCGAACAGCAGATGCTCGCCATGGGGCGTGCCTTGATGGCCGAACCTAAAGTCCTGCTGCTGGATGAACCCTCCATGGGTCTGGCGCCTGTTCTGGTCGACAGCATCTTTGATACCATCCAGGAGCTGAATGATGCTGGGACCACAATCCTTTTAGTCGAACAGAACGCCCGGGTGGCTCTGCAGATCGCTGACCGCGGTTATGTACTCGAGACTGGAGAAATCGTACTCAGCGGCTCGGCTGAAGAATTACGCACCGACGAAACAGTTCAAAAGGCTTACCTGGGTATAACATAATATGTTCGTTTTGAAATCCATTAAGCGCAGTGCGAGGATTAAACCTGCCACTGCGCTTTTTGATTACCGGGGCGAGATAAATAAAGGCAGAAACTGATGTTGATTCTTACAAAAGAGGATGTGCGCAAAGCACTTCCAATGAGCGAAATGATCAGCGCTACAAAAGACGCCTTCGCCGCCTTATCTGCGGGAAATGCAGTCGTTCCACAGCGCATTCACCTTTCAATCCCCGCACATGGGGGCATGAGCTTGTTTATGCCAGCCTACCTGCAGCATCAATCAGGTGAAGCCCTGGCGGTGAAAGTTGCTTCTGTCTTTCCTCATAATGCGGAACTTGATCTACCCCTGATCCACGCCGCTGTTTTGGTGCTTGAAGCGCATACGGGGCGTCCAATCGCACTGCTGGAAGGGGCCAGTCTGACCGCCATCCGTAC
>DATKXE010000460.1:0-2642 GCA_035529195.1 Anaerolineales bacterium | reverse complement strand
GAGATCTATAAAATAGAAAAAGAAGACCTTTTTTCCAGGAGCAGGCAGAAGGTGAAGTCTGACGCCAGAGCCCTTTTTTGCTTTTGGGCGCATAGAGAACTTGGGCTTGCGCAAAGAGAGTTGGCGAGAAGGCTGGGGATGCCCCAGCCCTGAGTGGGGTATGCTGCTATCAAGGGCGAAGCAATCTCGAAGTCAAATAATTATCAGATCAAAACTGAGTTACTTATTTAGCTATGACCGTCCCCCCAACCATATCGTCCCCCCAACCATATCGATTCTTTTACCGGGTAAAGGATGACATTGTTTGGATCGTTGCAGTTTGGCATGGAGCACAACTTCCTGAAGAGCCGACCTGAAAAATCAGCATCTAACTATCGGCTTGCAGTTGACGCCAGAAAAAACGGCGCAACTGAAGCCGGTCGGTTATGTGGCTTGAATTATCACATTCATGCATTACATTCCTTAATAAACGGTGTGAGAAAAATGGCTTACTTGTCATTATGCAAAAAAGTGTTGACTTGGTTTTCAGATAGTCAAAACTTTGGCAAGGATTCTACACTTAAGAAAATAACAAGAGATAAATGTTACCTGTTCTTAATCCCGAATTATATCCAATGACCAAAGGAAAGGAGGATACAAATGTTTTGTTATCAGTGTGAACAGACGGCGAAAGGCACAGGGTGTACGGTACAAGGAGTTTGTGGCAAGAAACCCGAGGTGGCAGCCCTTCAGGACCTCCTTCTATTCACTTTAATGGGGCTTTCACAGGTTGCTGTGGAGGGAAGAAAGGTCGGAGTTACTGATCATGATATTAACGTATTTACTGTTAAAGCAGCATTCTCAACCCTCACAAATGTTGATTTTGACCCTGAACGCTTTGTGGAATTGATCAACCTGACTACAAAAAAACGTGATCAACTCAAAGAAAAGGTTAAAGCCGCCGGTGGAAATATTAATCTGCCTGATGGCCCTGCCACATTTAATCCAGACTCAACCATGGAGGGTTTGGTTAAACAGGGAGAGGATGTAGGTGTGAAATCTTATCCTAGCGATAATCCGGACATACTCTCTTTGAAACACACCGTACTTTACGGAATAAAAGGAGTAAGTGCATATGCAGACCATGCCCAGATTTTGGGACAGGAGGATGACAGTGTCTATTCCTATATTCATGAGGGTCTATCAGCCATTCAGCGATCGGATTTGGATCTGGAAGAGTGGGTTGGGCTGACCCTCAAATGTGGTGAAGCTGCTTTGAAAGCGATGGAGCTGCTTGATGCGGGAAATACAGGTACTTATGGTCACCCAGTTCCTACAAAAGTCCCGCTGGGCCACAAGAAGGGTAAGGCCATCCTTGTATCCGGGCATGATATGAAGGATCTTGAAGAACTTCTTAAACAGACAGAAGGAAAAGGTATTAACATATATACTCACGGTGAGATGCTCTCAACACATGGTTATCCAGAATTAAAAAAATACAAGCATTTTTATGGTCAATTTGGTACGGCCTGGCAAAAGCAGATCAAAGATTTTCCTGATTTTCCGGGAGCCATACTGATGACCACCAATTGTATCCAGAGACCGCAGAAGTCGTATCAAGACAATATGTTTACATCAGGCATGGTTGGCTGGCCGGACATTCCCCATATCCCGGATCTGAATTTTCAGCCAGTTATCGACCGAGCATTGGAATTGCCCGGTTTCCGTGAGGATCAAAACGGCAGCGAGGTCACTGTCGGTTTTGCCAGAAATGCCGTTCTGGGAGTGGCAGACCAGATTATATCAGCAGTTAAATCCGGCGCTATCCGGCATTTCTTTTTGGTTGCTGGCTGTGATGGCGCTAAACCAGGGCGAAATTACTACACTGAGTTTGTTGAAAAAGTCCCCAGGGATTGTGTCGTTCTGACCCTGGCGTGCGGCAAGTACCGCTTCTTCGATAAAGATCTTGGAGATATCGGTGGAATACCAAGGTTGCTGGATGCCGGCCAATGCAACGACGCTTATTCGGCAGTTCAGATTGCTGTTGCTCTTGCAAAAGCATTCGATGTTGGGATCAATGAATTGCCGTTATCACTGATTATATCCTGGTATGAACAAAAAGCGGTTTGTGTGCTTTTGGCTCTGCTTCATCTCGGTATCAAAGGTATCCGTTTAGGGCCCTCGCTGCCGGCGTTTCTAACGCCCAATGTGTTGGATACATTGGTGAAAAATTTCGACATCAAACCAATTGCAACGCCTGACGAGGACCTGAAAGCCATTTTGGGTTAATGGGTCCCTGATAATTCAAAAAACATGGGAATGCCCAAATTACAGTGAGCAACTCCCTTATTCGATTGAGACTAATTCTGAAGGGCCTGGGATCAGCCTGAGGTAAAGTCTGCCCTTGACTCATATGGAATGTTAGTAAGTGTCAAGAGCAGGCTCCATAGATTTGGTTTGTTTTTGCTGTGCGTCGGTTTGTCTCTTTTCTTTTAATTTCCGGACAAATTCTGTTACGCTCTGGGGATTTGATTCACTGAAACCGTATTTATGATAGAAATCCAAATAATAACGTAACCATTTCAAATAATGGTTCTGATATCTTTTGGGTATGTTGTTTTTGTCCAATAAAGCGTTAAATTGTGCATTTATTGAGGTGGGAA
>DATKXE010000459.1:0-4599 GCA_035529195.1 Anaerolineales bacterium | reverse complement strand
GAGATGGAGTCCCTTGCCTGGACTGTCCAACTTGTGGACAAATTGAAAGATTGGTTCATCCGGATTTATCAGTTGTTGAAGCAGAAAGAGCCGGTGGACCACTTAAAATCGACCAAATTCGGGAGCTCCAGCATGGACTTCATTTAACCCCGTACGATGGGAATTACCGCATCGCCTTGTTGCTGCGCTTTGAGGAAGCCAATGCACAAGCATCCAACGCCTTGCTAAAAACCTTAGAAGAACCGCCGGCAAATGTGATCCTCTTGATAACGGCGGAGAGTGCAGAGAGATTATTGCCAACGATTGTTTCACGCTGTGAAGTCATTCGACTACGACCGGTCCCTTCGGCAACCTTGAATCAAGGCCTCCAATCTCACTGGTTGATCCCACCCGATGACGCAAATTTACTCACTCACTTATCTGGTGGCAGACCTGGGTATAGTTTCAGACTTTATCAAAGTCCGGAAATATTATCGCAGAGGAGCGAATGGTTGGATGATCTAAATAATCTATTATTGGCAAACAGAGTCGCAAGATTTGACTATGCGGATAAATCGTCGAAGAGTCGCAAGAACCTTCCTCCTTTACTCAAAACATGGCTGGGTTTCTGGCGGGACGTAATGCTGAGATCGATAAACAGCAGTTCCCAAATCATAAACATAGATTTCCAGGAATCCATTGACCAATTAGCTCAAGACCTGGACAAGAATCTAATTTTCCGGATTGTGATTACCTTTGACGAAATTTTCGATCTTCTAGACCATAACGTCAATCCCCGCTTAGCGATTGAAGATTTGATGCTCGTTCTCCCATTCAATCCATAATAGATTTCGGGGGTAAATTCAATTTTATCTGCCGAGCATGGCAGTTTACTTATGCTATACTCAGGATGGATATCAGGACTCGAGATCTGCAGCTTTCCAGTTTAGAATATCATTTGATTTATTATGAAGGTTTCTTAGAATGAAACCAGCAGCCACTATCATTATCTACCAGCTAACAATGAAAGAGTAAATAGAATCACATGCAACCTGATGGGGAAACAACTTCTGCGCGTACTTCGCTTGAGCTCCTATATAACATCAGCCGTGAGCTAACAGCAGCACTGGATCTGAGCACAGTTCTCCAGAGAGTGATCAGCTTATCCATGGAGAATGTCGGCGCCTTAAATGGCAGCATTATTGTCATGGATAGCTCCAAAGCCCCAATCGAAGGCATCCTATGCGTCGGTGATAAACTGATAAGTAATGCCACCAAGCAGCTTGCTGCAACCCTTAACGATGGTTTAGCGGGTTGGGTGATTCGCAACCAGCAAGGTGCTCTGATCGCGGATACCAGCCAGGATGTTCGCTGGCTACGGCGCCCCGATGATGAAAAAAATCAAACTGGAGCAAAATCTGCGGTGTGCGTCCCACTGATTGCCCACCAACAGCTGGTGGGAGTTATGACTCTTGTCCACCCAAAACCAAATTTTTTTAGGGCAGCTCATCTGGAATTGATCCAAGCCATTGCAGATCAAGCCGGGATTTCTGTGCTCAATGCCCGATTGTATGAGGATAGTCTCAGACGGGCGCGAGTTATGACCGCGCTTGCAGAGAGCGCATCAGAGATCACCGCTAGTCTTGAATTGGATGAGGTATTACAACGCATCCTGACTCAAATCAGTGATGCTTTGCGGGTTGAATCGGTTTCCCTTGCCTTGGTTGATCCACAAGGAAAGACTTTAACCTATGTCGCTACTTCAGCTGGATCAGATAGCCCCCTCATTGGACATCAAATAACATTTGGACACGGATTTTCAGGTCTAGTTGCCAAAGAAAACCGGGGCGCAATTATTGCGGACACTACCCAGGATGATCGCTTTCCATTAGATTCTGAACGACTTATCGGGTCAGAAATCCAATCAATCGCTTGTGCTCCTTTGAGGTCCCATAAAGAAGTGATTGGGATTTTAGAAGCCATCAATCCGATTGATGGCTATTTCGATCTGGATGCGCTAGAAGTCTTAACTGGGATAGGCAGCCTGGCCGGAACGGCAATAAACCACGCCCGATTATATGAACAGATCCAGGCAACTCAACAGCGCTACCTTGAGCTTTTTCAGGACAGCATCGATCCAATCATCATTTCAGATCAACAAGGAAGAATCTTAGAAGCAAACCGTCAGGCTGAGCTCTTCACCAAGTTCAACAAATCTGACCTGCTGGAAACATCTATTGACCAGTTGTTAACCAGGGATAACGTAGCTCTTCAAGTTGAGCCTGAGAGCATTGATCCCGGAGAAATAACGACATATGAAGCGGTGCTGACACCCAACAATGCAAAATCGATCCCGGTATTAGTCCATCTTCGCTCAGTAGTGGTAGTGGATGGCATAAATTTTCAGTGGTTGATCCGTGATATCAGTGAAAAAAAGAAACTGGACCGGTTGCGTGATGATTTGATCTCGATGATTTATCATGATTTGAGGTCCCCATTATCAAACATTGTTTCCAGCCTGGATGTATTCGATGCGATGCTTCCCAAGGATGGTGATCCTGCATTTCGTTCTCTGCTGAACATTGCTTTACGATCAACGGAACGTATTCAACGCCTTACAAACTCATTATTAGACATGAGTCGCCTCGAAAGCGGACAACCAGTGGTTCAGCGCGTTTCCTCTTCCGCTGTTTCATTAGCAGTAGATGCGATCGACGCGATCTCTCCAGTCGCTGCAACAAAAAATCAGGTGATAAACCTGGAATTACCTACTGATAGTCCCGCATTGATGATTGATGCAGATATGATTCGCAGGGTATTGATAAACCTTTTGGAAAACGCGGTAAAATACAGCCCTCCAAATGGTGAAATAACTTTGGGAGCTAGATTCGACCAGGATCTAACACAAATCTGGATCCAGGATTCGGGTCCTGGCATATCCACTAAAGAACAAGAGTATATCTTCGATAAATTTACTCGATTGAACCCCGAAGGTGATCAAAAAGGGTTTGGGCTAGGATTAGCATACTGTCGCCTGGCGATTGAGGGTCACGGAGGCCAAATCTGGATTGAGAGTGAACCAGGACAAGGTGCTCGCTTCAACTTCACATTACCACATATTATCAATAAGTGAACCGTTGGTAATCAATTGGTACGAATTATTCATATCGTGGAATTGCCAGAGAAAATAAGAAACACCTGTTGGGAGTAAAAATGCACCAAATAGCACCCGGCATTTATATCGAAGATGCATTCGCAGGAGTTACTCTCGGTGCTCTGATTCAACCGCATGGCACTGTCATGGTTGATGCACCACTCAGAGCAGAAGACGCCCGTGCTTGGCGTTCATCACTCACCAATCTATCGATCGGATCCAACAGGATATTGGTAAATCTCGATGCCCACCTGGACCGAACCCTTGGCTCTCGGGCGCTTGATAGTACGATAATCGCACATGCATCAACAGCTCAAGTATTCCGAAACCGCCCATCGGTTTTTAAGGGTCACAGTACTGACAGCGGTGCGGAATGGGAGGTCAGCAACGATGTTTTTGGTACTCGATGGGCAGTCCCGGATATCACATTCTCTGATCGTCTATATTTGCATTGGGGAGGTCCAGATGTGATTTTGGAACATCATCCTGGTCCAACCCTTGGCTCAATTTGGGTATTAATCCCCTCTGCTGAAGTTGTATTTGTTGGGGATACAATTCTCAATGATCAACCCCCTTTCCTCGCTTCAGCAAACCTTCCCGCCTGGATCGAATCTCTAGAATTGCTAAAGTCTTCCTTTAAACAATTCACTATTGTTAGCGGACGAGGTGGTTTAGATGGAAAAGACAGCATTCACTCACAGTTAAATATTCTAAAAAAGATTTTACGTGGGCTCAATCAATTAGCGAAGAAAGATGCCCCACCTGAAATGACCGAAGGGCTGATCTCTGATCTCATCTCAATGATGTCGCTGCCCGCAGATAGACGAAAGCATTATATTCAGCGTTTGCGGCACGGACTATATTATTATTACACTCAACATTACCAGGCTTTGGATTCAATTCAGCAAAGTTAATTTATTACATTTCCCAATTCCCCAATGTCGAAAACGGACCAAATGCCCCTTTACGAACTCACCCGTGGTGAATTTGTAGAATCAATACATTACGGATCCATTGCGATTTCAGATAATCAAGGACGGCTAGTTGCTTGGTACGGGGATCCAAATACGGCTACTTTCCTTCGTTCATCCGCGAAACCCTTTCAAGCATTACCTTTCATTGAGGCAAACGGGCCTGAGAAATACAATTTAACACCTATAGATATCGCACTCATTTGTGCTTCCCACTCTGGAACTGATCAGCATGTCAAACAAATTCACACGCTTCAGACCAAAACCGGCGTCAATGAAACAGAATTGCAATGTGGAGTCCATCCTGCAATTGATAACAGAACTGCATTTGAAATGCGAAAACGAGGCGAGTCTTTAACCCCAAACCGGCATAATTGTTCAGGGAAACACACAGGAATGCTCACCTTTGCACATATGCAGAATTGGTCAACCCCAGACTATTTACAGCTTGATCACCCTGTCCAGAAAATGATCTTACAAAGCTTCTCTGAAATG
>DATKXE010000458.1:0-5715 GCA_035529195.1 Anaerolineales bacterium | reverse complement strand
GTACCAGCGTTTGTACCCGGCGGAGGAGGAACCTTCTATACCAGATGAAGAGATGCGAAGGGTCGAGACGATCAACCGGCGTCAATTTTTGATCGTTTTGGGCGGTGCTACTGCAGCGATTACCATTGCTGGCGCAGGAATTGGTGCACTGCTCTCCGGCGCGGAAAGGCGACGGCGAGAGCAAGCGCTGGCTGGCAGCATGGCCCACCAATCCGAAGGTCCCGAGGGCAGCTCCTTTCCGAACGCTAACGACCCCGTTGTGCCTGCACCAGGCACCAGGCCTGAATACACGCCGCTTAAAGATCACTATAAAGTATTCATTGAACTTGAGCCTACGGAGATCGATGGTGCCAGCTGGCATTTACCGGTCACCGGACTGGTCGATAACCCATTAATGTTAACACTGGATGACCTGCGCAATAATTACGAACCGAGAAACCAATATGTCACCCTTTCGTGCATATCTGGTAGGGTCGGTACCACTTTGATCGGCACAACCCAATGGACGGGGGCCAGTCTTCAGGAAGTTCTGGCAGATGCCCAAGTAAGGGGTGATGCCCGCTACTTAGTAGTCGTCAGCGGAGACGGCTTCTATGAGACCATCGACCTTGATCTGATCGCTTCTGACGATCGCATCATGCTGACCTATGATTGGGATGGCAATCCTTTGCCTGAAGATCACGGCTTTCCACTGCGGGTCTGGATTCCAGATCGTTTTGGGATGAAACAGCCAAAGTGGATCACCGGGATCGAGGTTGTGGACGAATACCAGGAGGGTTATTGGGTAGAGCGCGGCTGGGATGAAATTGCTCAGGTGAAAACAACTTCAGTGATCGATTCCATAGCGGTTGAGGCGCTTATCGAGCAAGGCGACCAAACTCTGGTGCCAATCGGTGGGATTGCTTTTTCCGGGGATAAAGGCGTCTCGAAGGTGGAACTACGGATGGATGGCGGTCCTTGGCAGGCAGCCCAGCTGCGATCCCCGCTTTCGGAGACGACCTGGGTGATCTGGCGATATGATTGGCCCTTCGAGGCGGGTGATCATACCTTCGAAGTACGCTGCGTAGAAGGAGATGGAACTCCACAAATTGAAGATATGCAGAAAAGCCGTCCCAGCGGCGCCACTGGAATTCACAGCAAGGAGGTAAATATTTAGAGCAATTTTTGTTCTCCATTTTTCCTTGCTCAGTCAGATAATTACCGCTGTATAGCTAAATCCACACTCAATTGTCGTTTACCAAGAATGATGCATTTACACTACGTAACCGCATCATTCAGTCATAATTATCATTTATTTAGGTAATTTTTTCGTGGCTCATTGCCCATGTTGATGAATTTTTCCCCTAATAATCTTGGGGAAGGCGGTTAGGAACCAGTCCGGTTTGGGTCACAACTCGAACCGCTGGATGTCGAGCGGTTTTTGGTTTCTCAATTTGAAAACAGAGTAATATTGAACCAGTATGGGCTGGAAATTGGTTAATCCATTAATTCCTGGCTCGAGCCCAGATTCTGGAAATCTGCTACAATTTAGAAAATAATTGAAGCAAACCACATTCCCATCCTGCTTATCAAAACTAACCCTGGAATATGCGCACAAACTACTTCAGATCGACCAGTTTTGGTATGCTGAAAAATAAATATTAAGGATTTATTATGAACAGATATCAAGCATTGATCCAGCGCCTAGACAATGGCGAGCAAATATTGATTGACGGCGCAACCGGCACCGAGATCGAAAGGCGGGGCGTCCCCATGGTTGACAATGCCTGGAACGGGATGGGCGCGATGACACATCCCGACATCGTGCGGCAAGTCCACGAGGACTATATCCGCTGCGGTGCACAAATCATCATTTCCAATACTTTTTCTACCTCGCGCCATGTTTTACAAGATGCTGGCTTTGAAGAGCACTTTGAAGTGCTCAACCGGCGCGGAATTGAACTCGCCCGGGAAGCACGTACCAATATGGGGTCCCCAAATGTGCTGGTCGCAGGTGGCATTGCTTACCTGTCCTTTACCGGGAAGACACCCCCTCCCGAGCAGCTGCGAGCGAACCTCGAGGAACAGGCTGTGATCATGGCGGATGCGGGAGCAGATTTGATTATGCTCGAAATGATGGCGGATATTGAGCGCACCGAGATCGCACTGGAAGCAGCCCAAAAAACTGGTCTTCCGGTTTGGGTCGGTTTCAGCTGTCACCTGGATGAGGTTGGTGAGCCGCACTTATTATATGGATCAGCCTTGCTTGAAGGGGTTAAGGCGATTCAGAACTATGATGTGCCGGTTGTCACGATCATGCATACAGAAGTCGAATACATCGATGCATGTTTAAATGTTTTGAAGGCTAACTGGCAAGGACCGATCGGAGTGTACGCGCATTTAGGAAAAATTGTCGCACCAAATTGGATTTTCAATGATGTAATCTCACCAGAAGATTATGCCTCAGCCGCAAGTTCATGGCTGCAGCAGGGAGTCCAGGTCCTGGGTGGCTGCTGCGGCATAGGATTAGAGCATATGCAGGTGCTGAAGGACATTCTCACAAGTCCATAAGATATGCAACCTACGGCACAAGCGGTGGAGTGCTGATATAATCAAAGAGCGGATTCCTTCCGCTTTCAATGAAGCATAGCTCGCCCCCGTGATTCCCGTATTGATCTAAATAAATTGGTGCACCAAAACTTTGATCAATACCAGTGTTATCCACAAAAATATGTTTTATTGCTGTTCGGACAGGAGTAAATGGTGATCAATTATTTTTTTATGGGTGCCGATGCTTATTTCACCACCTGCCATATTCTGATCCAATGTCAGGGAACCAAAATCGGGTGTCATCCCATAATCGATTGTGCAGGCTACTGGAATGGCGGTATTAATAGGGAGGAAAGCGCTGCCATCAGTGGCAAAATACTACCCTGAAGATAAGGATTTTTTGCTCGAATTTGAACCTCGGGTTGTACATTACAAAATTGTAGGACAATCTTGAGTGTCTGTGACTCAGCTCACTTTGATTTAATCGACATCACTGAACAATTCAGTTAGACTCATCGAGGGGTTCTTCTTGGAGTGTTTTATTTTAACATCAATTGCATACGCCATTTTGAGAGCCGCTCTTAGCTATGATTCAAGTAAGATTAAATTAATAAGTTGCCCATTGAATCTAAAGCAAACCTTTAGAAAAAAACAATTCGGGACCTCAGTGAACACTGCGATTCACCCAAATCGCAGTGTTTTTTTATATCAATGACGAAAATAGATCCTTATCTGGGCTGAGTGTGGGTACCGTCCACTATTCCCCGCGGATCTCCGGTCCTTTGAATGGGTTGCGAAAGAGCGGAGCGAATACACAAACATCAAACAGACCTGCCAGAAATGGGACCAGACCGACCACCGCAACGATGATTCCGGTGGTTCCGCTCAAGCCCAATAAGCCCCAGGCAATTAAAGCAGCACCTGCAACAACGCGAACGATCCGGCCAGTTTTGGAAGCCATAAATTTAATAAACGGGTTCATAACCATATCTCCTTATTATGTGTTGGTAAGTGTTGATATTGTATAATATTATTTTTGTTCTGTCAGTGACAAAGTCACAAAGCCAAATATGATTTCAAGCCCTCAAAATCGAGCACTTCGATTTCCCCCCGTGATAAGTAAACAATCTCTCGTTGAGAAAAATCTTCAAGCAGGCGGCTGATCACTTCTCTCGAGCTGCCAATCTCGTTGGCTATTTCTTGATGGGTGATGGGAATTGGATTCTGGAGTTGAGAACGCTCTAGAAGAAATGAAGCAACTCGGCGATCCATTCGTTGGAAGGCCACCTCATCCACGATTTCCATAACAGATGCAAGGCGTTCGGAAACTAGGTTGAAAACAAATTCTCGCCAAGGATCATACCGCTTCACCCAATCCCTGAATATCTCTGCTGGTATCATCACAGCTTCGGCATCTTGCTCTACAATAGCGATAGCTGGAAAATCCTGGTGATGAAGGATCGCATTGGCTGTAATTACACAAGACTCGCCCTCACCAAATCGATAAAGGGTAATTTCGCGACCCGTCTGGCCAAGTTTATATACTCGCACAACGCCAGACATCAATAAAGCAATGCCATCAACCTCATCGCCTTCTACAAATATCTCTCTTCCAGAAGGTATCTTCGCATAATGGGCATTTTCTTTGAAATCCCTAATTATTTGAGGGGTAGCGATTTGAAGAAAGGGTAAAGCCTTGGAGATTCGATCAAAATGATTTTTATCTAACATAATGCCTTGTTCAACCTGCAAGTGATCTGCCCCCACAATATGTTCCAGTCATAATGTTTGACTAACTTGCTGAATTTGAGAAGGTTGAACCACGACAGTCGCTTGAGCTGGGGGTTCTTCTTTTCCAGATCTTTCAGTTTCCGTGCTTGCGTTGTATTCATATCCCCATATTCTTTGCGTCTTCGGTAATATGTCTGGGGCGCAATCTCCAGTGTCCTTGCTGCTGCATCTACACTCATCCCCTGGCTTTGCAGCATCTCTGCTCTACGCATTTTGGTGATGATTTGTTCTGGTGTGTATCTTCTTACTTTTGGCATTTATTGCCTCCTCTTCGACTGATCATCTCATTCTACTTGGATCAGTTTCCGGAGGACAGGTCAGAAGGGTTGAAAATTTTAATCCACCAATATTCGTTCGTTAGTTTAACTCGGTGGATATGTGATATCGTCCAGGTTGCTCCGAAAATCATACCACCCTGCACGCACCCCACTTCTTTCATCGAAATCCGGCACATATGGTTTGATATCTAAAAGTGGCGTGTTATCCAAAACATCTACGCCTTCGATTTCTAAAACATTGTCTTGACAATTCAACAAACGCACTATGGACATTCCTAGTGGATTGGGGCGACATGGGTGACGTGTAGCAAACAGCCCCCTCAATTGATTATCAAGAAATGGTTTGACACTCAACTCATAACCGGACGAGCGGTGAAAAACATATAACAGGATGAGATGTGAAAATCCATCCACATCTCTCAGCCCATCAACGAAATCTGAAAATAACTCAACAGTGCCAATCGCCTTCGAACGCGAAGGTTGGATGGGTGTGTGAGCTTTATCAGTAAATGGTGAGTGAATTACACCGATTGGATGCATAACAAATTTCATAATGTCTCTCTTATTTCTCTCTGCTGAAATCATGAATAAGTGACAATAATATTCCAAATCATCATCGTAGTATGCTCTAATTCATTTTGGATGACAGGAGCCATTATTGGATAATCTGATGCGCTCACGCTATGTGTGAAAATTCCGATAAGCTAGTGATTGATCAAACGCTTGCAAATATTTATCGCTACCTGAGCCCGGTCTCTTTGTATTCAATCATAATTTGATTTTCCGTTCGATTTTTGACAAACCTTATATTGATACACACAGTTCATCGAGTGTTCTAGTGACAATCCATGATTACTTCCAATTCTGCTGGCAGAATAGGTTTTCCTGTTTCACTCACTGAGGTGCCAATAATTTTGGATTCTAAAATCGGTTTATTATCCGGAAGACGATAAATATTTTGAAGAAAACTAAATCGTAATCTTGAAAAACGCTCCAGATTCAAACCCACAAGGAATTTATCTCCGCTCCGCAATGGGTAAAGGTAATCGATTTCTACCCGAATGACGACTAGATTGATCCCGCTCTTTGTCAAAGAGGTAACATTAACCCCATTTTG
>DATKXE010000457.1:0-2282 GCA_035529195.1 Anaerolineales bacterium | reverse complement strand
TTATGAAACTCTACTCAAGGTTCTTTAAACGAGTCAAATCCTCGACTCTCCTGCATTTCAAGTTCGCCGTTTGGCTCAGCTACAGCCAGTTATTGTCAATCACTCAGCGCCTGATCCGCCAGCACACGGACAGCAGGAACCGTTCCGTTTTTCGAAGATGGATATTGATGTGATAGCTCCTATAATCACATCCCAGTGAAATAGAATCACCTTCCTGTATAATTGACAGACCCCCCGCCGGGTTATCGGCGAGTTTGTAAACCAGATCAGTGAATTACCAACAACATAGGAGAATGAAGACTAACATCGATTTAGTTTTCGACATGGTTGTTTGGTGGCAATTTGGCTAATAATGATTAGTAGGAAACAAAGATGAAAACACTCACCTTAGTGATTCTGATATTGACGATCGGGCTGGCTGGTTGTGATGGCACTACCAATGAAACAGCTGGTCCGGAAGTAGATGAAGTCGTGACCATCGAGGAAACGGCGCCCGAATCTCCAGAGAAAATGGGGATGGGTCCGGGCAGCAGCATGATGGAACGACACCACGCGCCCATCCCAAGCGACTATGCAGGCTTAGCAAATCCGGTATTAGCTGATAGCGAGTCCCTGGTTCGGGGTGAAATAGCTTTCACGGCTAACTGCGCGACCTGTCACGGCGACGGTGGTATGGGAGATGGGCCAACCGGCGAGACACTCGATCCGAGACCGGCAGCAATCGCTCATACCAGTCAAATGATGGGTGACGACTATCTGTTTTATCGTGTCAGCGAGGGTGGCGCTTTTGAACCCTTCAATTCAAGCATGCCCGGCTGGAAGGGAGTGCTCGATGAGCAAGCTCGCTGGGATGTTATCAACTATGTTCGCGCACTAGGTAGCGGTCAGGTAATGCCTGGACAAAGCATGGGTGGAATGGCATTCGATCCGGAAGCGGAAGCGATCAAGCATGAAGCGATGACAAAACAGGGAGTTGAACAAGGAATTATCACTCAGGACGAGGCCGATACATTTCTTGAGGTCCATGCTGAACTAGATGTATTGATGGCTGGCGAGATTGGCAGGATGGGTGGAATGGATGATGTACAAGCCACCATGCTTGGACAGCTTATCGATAGTGGCAAAATCACCAATTCACAGGCGGACACCTTCGCTGAGGTGCACGAAAAGCTGGCAGCAGCGGGGTTAATGGAGTAAGTGTGAACTCGTACTTGTAGCAACGCAGTTGATGTGACCTCAATAAATCAATCGAGAAGACCGATTGTAAATAGATCCTATCTCTGGTAATGATGCATTTGCTAATGCATCCCCATATTTAGGGTTCTCGTCTGGAAAGGTGCTAAGTGACTCTAGGGATTGAGCAGACTCAGCTTGGGGTTCGAGTCCACTCGCGCCCTCCTCTTCTATTCCGTGGTCTTGTGGCCGCGGTTTCTTTCGTGTTAATGTCCAAGCTCAGCGACCGCCAGCCGGTGAGCGTCGAACGCCATGTTGAGCTTCAAATTATATGTCATCGTAAAATAGCAGTGCTGATCTGCGGTTCGCTGCAGCGTCTTGTTAGGCCGATCTTACCGGGTATTGGATTGATAAAGATGATGTGAATCCGCCGAAGAATCGAACGTTTGGAGGCATTACAGATCATTTAATCCCTTTCCATTGAGAATTTGCTGCGTACATTTTTCAACCCTTGACGTCCGAGTTTTGGATTGTTTGGGTCCAGAAAAATAACGAATGTATGCTCTTTGCCGTCCTGGCGTCAATGCATCAAAAGCAGTTTTCAAGGCAGGGTTTTCATCTAATTTATTTTGAAATTCTTCAGGAATTATGAAATCTGCAGTCTCCTTAAAATCCACTTTCAAACCGGCTTTTTCCGCTTCAATGGCTTCATAAATATAGGCTTTCAAGATGGTTTCCATCTCAACTATTTCTCGAACATTGGTGAACGGAATCCGGCGAGCCGCCTGCGTATTCTCGCCAGGTTTTTCTAGAATACTATTGGGATCATTTAACAAGGCACCTTTGGCAAACAAAAGCGCACAGAATTCTTTAAATCCCTGTAGTATAACTATGTTGCTTTTCTGAAACGTGTAACAAGGTTTACCCCACTTCAATTCTTCGGTAAGTTGGCAATCGAGAATGATCCTTCTCAATGTCTCAAATTCATCCTGCCACTGTTCAGCTTTATTGAAAAAAAACCCAACCTTCGGATTCATTCTATTGCTGATGTCTTGATTCATGTGGAACTCCTATTGTGCTTAATGGCGGTTGACTGTTATCGTGCCGCC
>DATKXE010000456.1:0-3805 GCA_035529195.1 Anaerolineales bacterium | reverse complement strand
TAGCTGGCATTAATTTGACTGATGGTGGCAACAACGATCTCCAGTCCCCAATTATAAATAGCGCCACTTACATTCCATATCAGGTAATTGGAACCGCCTGTCCAGGTTGTCTGGTAGAAGTATTCCAAAATCCAAATGCGGATGGCGAAGGGCAGCATTTCCTGGGTGCAGTCACCACCCATGTAACCACAGGTGATTTCAGCCTTATGGTTCCATTTATGAACCCTTTCTTGACTGCCACCATAACCGAATTTAGCGATGGAACCTCTGAATTCTCAACAGTTTTCGAGACCCCATTCCAGACGGTTGTTGTGCCTCTGACCTTCCGGTAATGCACCAGCCATTTAGGGTTACACAGAACTGCTGCTGATGATGCAGCTAGAGCGTGAATATAAATAGGCTTGGATGGGTAAATCGTCCAAGCCTATACAATTACCTAAAATTACGGGGAAACACAGCCGCCAAACTACCCCTCGATCCCATTACCCTGCTGGATTGAAGGTATCCACGATTTCGCCGTGATCGACCACAATGAATTCAACTCCTGTTTTGTCGCTGATTTCATCAATCAAATGCTGGATATAACTGGCGGTCACCACTCCCGTCCCACCAGCAGAGCTGCCCAGAATCACGGTGTGGATTTTGTACTCTTCTATTACCTGGCATAAGGCCTCAAGAAAATGGCCGTGCTGCACGAGCGTTTCAGCCTTCACGCCGGCTTTCTCAGCTCGCTCCTGAGCCATGGCCAGCATAAACTCACCCAATTCATCCAATTCATGTTCGATATCGATCAGTTTCGGGGCCGCGGTTAAACGTAAAAACTCCACATTTGAGATGTACAAAAACAGGATCTCAACGCCGCGCTCTTTTGCAATCGCAATAGCCCGGTCTTGATTTGGATAGCTGCCCTTTCCCCCGCGGGTTGGACATAGAATCATATTTGACATCAGGCACACCTCCCGATATTAATAAACCTGAAAATGGTACACCAGCCAAAGGAATCCGATCATTAAAGTTAAATAGGTGACCGGCAATCCAACTTTGAGAAACTCCTTAAAGGTGATTGGGGTATTGGCCTGTTCGGTGATCCCAGCCGTCACCAGGTTGGCCTCACCACCGATCAGGGTGCCGTTGCCGCCCATCGCTGCGCCCATAGAAAGTGCGTAATAGAGCACCAAGCTTTGTGCACCTGGTATGGAGGCGGTCAGGAAGCGGATGATCGGCAGCATCGCCGCCGTGAGCGGAATATTCGCGATCACCGTCGAGAGCGTCCCAACCCCAAAAACGATCACAAAGATACCCAACAACAGGTTTTCCCCAATCAGGCGGCTCATTCCTTCAGCGACTAAACTGATCAATCCAACCTCCTGGATGGCGCCCACGATCATGAACAGCGTCATGAAGAAAACCAGGGTCGTCCAATCCACCGCTTTGATCATGTGTTGAACATCAGGCTTTAACCAGACCAGGAGCAGTGTAGCACCCGCAATTGCAGTGACCGCCAGTGCCAGGTGTATCCTTTCCCCCAGGATGAACCCGACCAACACCAGGGCAAACACCACCCCGGATTTCCAGAGCCCTTGCGGGTCTTCGATGCGGGCATTCTCCTCCAGCTTTTGATACAGCTTTGGAGAGATACCACCGCCTTGCTGTCTGTACTCTTTGCGATAATACAAGAGGATAAAACCTGCCATCACTATCAAAGCCAGGATAACGCCCACAGTTTGGTTCACCAGGAAATCAGTAAAACTTATGCCGGCATACGCGCCGATTAATATGTTCGTCGGGGTACCGACGAGCGTACTGATGCCACCCACATTCGAAGCCAGCACTTGAGGAATGATCAGCGCCAGGGGGTTAATTCCCAATGCCAGCCCAATCTGCAAACTGATCGGCGTCATCAGCAGCATGGTGGTGAAATTATCCAGTAAAGCCGAGGCTAACGCAGTGATCAGCATCAAGATCAATACCAGCAGCCAGGTGCGCCCGCGGCTTATGCGGTAGGCCTGGAAAGCCAACCATTGGAAAATTCCCGTACCCTCTACAATTGCAATAATAATCATCATACCCATCACCAGGAAAACAACTTCCCAGTCGATATAGCTCAAGCCGCGCTCATAACTGAGGATGAACAGATTGGGGTTTAAAGCACCACCAACATATGAGGTCAAGAAGATGATCGAAACACCCGCCAAAGCTGCGGTCGTGCTGTGCAGTAATTCAAATGCGATCAACAGTAAAACACCGACAAATACAATCGTCGCCACCCAGAAACCTGCACTGATTCGTCGCTCCAGGATCACATCCTCTAATTGGTAAATATCGTCCTCATTCAGAGTTCTCAGCTCAGATCCATGCAGGTTGATGGTCTGGGTATGGAAATGAGGGCGCGCAACTGTAATTTCTAAATCACTGAGGGGCTTTTCTGGAAACGCCAACACCCAGGAGCCATCTTCCTGACTTTGAACCTCGACCAATGGTTCCGGTTGGTCAGATGTGCTGGCAATTACCTCAGCATCAACGACCGGCACACCCTGTGTATCAAGCACCTGCCCGACGATGACCACCTCAACCACGTCTTGTTGTGGGTCAGAAGAAGCATAAGTCTCACCTGGAATGAGCAGGACCAAGCCGGCTAGAATGATAATTTCCAGGTATCGGGAGGATGGGTTAAAGGGTAAAGAAATCCGATCCAGGTATTTGTTCAACCTCTGCATGAAAATCAATAGAATTGTACGAATTGCCATGGTTACCGGTCCTCGCAATGATCGAGTACTCGGCAAATATTAGCTTGCATTTTTTCGTTATATCTTTGATATTGGTTGGTAAATCTGGACAAGTGAATCATCAATAATAAATTTCCTCAATTTTTTGTTTTTGATTGTTTACAGTCTCTCCGCTTGATGCACATTTAGAGCATAGGATGAGTGCTTCACAACGCTAGCTGAAAGCGAAATGAATTGGAATCTCGCCACAGATAAGACAGCCAATAACGAATGGGGAACCAGTCGCTAAAATTCAAGGCGTTTATATTTTTCAGGGATTGGAATATCACACCCAATCAACGATTTATTATAGTATAGCCCAGCAGTTTGATCTATGTAAGGATAAAATCCTGACCGAAAAATTCCCCTGGGGGTCAGTGCGCAGTTAGAGGCTAATGCTCATTCATGCGAGATTAGCACGATGGGTGAGTGACAAAAAAGTTATCAAGTCTTTTGATGTCGGATCTTAAACTTGAAAGAAGGGTTGAACGCTATCCGATGCTCACCTTCCAGCCGATCTCAAAGTTTAAGCATTGATCTGGGTTAGTATTCCTCATCTGGGCCATACTCAATCTCGCCCGTGTCATTTTCAATATCGGTTTGACCCGTATGTTGATCAATTTCTTGAGCAGCAGGTTCTGTGATAATCAAAGCACCACCTGAAATTTGGTCAGCAATAGAATTCCCTGCAGGTGTATCTTTGCTGGGTTTCTTCTCTACTTCCGATATTTCCGCCCATTGGATAGACTCGCGGTGATCAAACCGCGCATCAAAACCCCATAATTCTATCCCAATACCATGAGGCGTGTGGAAGGAACTGATTAGAAATGCAGAGTTATCAGCAACCCGAGAAGGCAGCTGGTCAAACTTTACCCCTCGCCGCTGCAACTCAAAAGCTGTATCAGTGATGTTCTCCACCATAAACTGCAGCCGGATAGCCCCAGGAGGTGTGGCAGATTCACCTTCCTTGGTTGGAACCACCGAGAAATAGAAATCGCCGCTTGGGCTGGTAAACATAGCGTAATCGGGATCAAAAGCAT
>DATKXE010000455.1:0-2219 GCA_035529195.1 Anaerolineales bacterium | reverse complement strand
TGGCGGTTGCTGCCGGCTTGGAAATTCTCAGCCAGGGCGGCAACGCCGCGGATGCCGCAGTAGCCGCTGCCGCTGCGCTGAACGTCACCGAACCCACCTCAACCGGTATTGGTGGTGACTGTTTCGCCCTCTATTTCAACGCTGCTGACCATCAGGTGAGTGCCTTAAACGGTTCTGGACGCGCCCCGGCTGCATTATCAATAGAGCGCCTGCAGAGCGAAGGATTCTCCCAGGAGTTGCCCCCGTTTCATCCCTATACCATCACCGTGCCCGGCGCCTGCGCCGGGTGGTGTGACCTGGTGGACGAGCTCGGTCGCCTTGAATTGTCTCAAGTCCTGGCACCTGCCATCCGCCTGGCAGAGGCAGGATTCCCGGTCGCGCCGCTCACAGCTTATTTCTGGTCGCGGGGAGCGGAACGACAGCTAAAAAATGCTCCTGGCGGCGCAGAATTAACCATCGATGGGCGTGCCCCGCATGCAGGCGAGATCTTTCGCAATCCTGGTTTGGCTCGTACATTGCGCGCCGTAGCTGCGGGTGGCAAAGCAGCCTTCTACAAGGGTGCCATCGCTGAATCTATTGCTCAGATCGTTGAGCAGGCGGGAGGCTGTCTGAGCACGGCTGATCTGGCCACCCACCAGAGCACCTGGGAAACGCCGATCAGCACCACCTACCGCGGCCTGCGGATCTGGGAATGCCCCCCCAACGGCCAGGGATTAGCCGCACTGTTGGGATTAAATATCCTGGAGGGCTACGATCTCGCAGCTCAACCACCATTATCTGCTGAACGCCTGCACCTGGAGATCGAAGCCATGCGCCTGGCTTTTGCAGACACCAGCTGGTACGTTGCTGATCCGGCATTTAACCCCGCACCCTTGGAGCATCTGCTTTCTAAAGATTATGCCGCCTCTCGGCGGCAGCTGATCGACCCATCCCGGGCAACTCTGGACCAGCGCTATGGGACGCCAACCTCAGGCTCGGATACAGTTTATCTCAGCGTGGTTGATGGCCAGGGGAACGCCTGCTCATTCATCAACAGCAACTACATGGGTTTTGGCACCGGCATTGTTCCTTCTGGTTGGGGTTTTTCCTTGCAGAATAGGGGGCACAACTTCCGTTTAGACCCGGGGCACCCCAATGCCCTCGCCCCCGGGAAGCGTCCCTACCACACCATCATCCCCGCTATGGCAACCCAACCAGGTCGTAGCAGCGACCAGGAATTGTACGCCAGCTTTGGTGTCATGGGTGGCTTCATGCAGCCCCAGGGACACCTGCAGGTGGTGCTCTCCATGGTGGATGATCACCTTGATCCCCAGGAAGCCCTCGACCAGCCCAGATTCTGCATTTCCGACGGCCAGGCTGGGGGGGGCGTCAGTTTAGAGGAAGGGATCCGTTCCCAGGTAATGGATGAATTATCCGCGCTGGGTCACGATATCAACAAAATCAGCGGTCGTGAACGCGCGCTTTTCGGGCGCGGCCAAATCATACGCCGCGATCCAGAAAGTGGAGTCCTCTGCGCTGGCAGCGACCCGCGTGCGGATGGCTGTGCGATGAGCCTGTGATAAGTTCGGCCAATTATCCCCCCATGTTATAATCAGCCGGGTCATTTTTGAAGGCTTAATCCATAACATTTAAATCAATAAGTTTCCTTGAAAGGAGAACAGACTATGTTAATCAGTAAAGAATTAGAGACTGCGATGAATGCCCAGGTCGGGAGTGAGTTCGGAGCTTGCTTGCAATATGTGAACATTGCCTCCTATTTCGATTCCGATAGCTTGCCGCAGTTAGCCGCTTTCTTCTACCGCCAGGCGGAAGAAGAGAAAATGCATGCCATGAAGTTTGTTCACTATATCGTCGAGGCTGGGGGTCAGGTGCGCGTCCCCGCTGCTGAAGAACCCAAGTTCGACTTCCAGTCTGCCAAAGAAGCCGTCCAGGCCGCCTTGAATTGGGAAGTGGAAGTCACCAGACAGATTAACAATTTGATGGATCTAGCCATCAAACAAAATGATCATATTGGTCAGAATTTCCTGCGCTGGTTCGTTAGCGAACAGCTGGAGGAAATCTCAACCATGGACACCTTGCTGAAAGTCGTTGACCGGGCTGGCGAGAACATCTTGTGGGTCGAGGATTTTCTAGCCCGCAACCCCATCGTACCTGAAGGTCAAGACCAGGCGGCATAGCCAGCATTTAGAATCAACCGGAGTATGAATCAAGCGGATGGC
>DATKXE010000454.1:0-11246 GCA_035529195.1 Anaerolineales bacterium | reverse complement strand
ATCCACCTCGCACATGCCCTAGCAAATAAATATGGTGGGCGGGTCACCAGCCACTCTCGATTTGGCACCTCAAAATGGCATATTGGTGAGTACCGGAAAGAATTACTTGAGAATCTTGAATTTGACAATTTCGCAGCGACCAATCGTGGAAATGATGGGGTCGTTCATCCCGCAGCAAGTCAAGAGGATCTTCCAGAATCACTTGACTTGATCACCGCGCGCACTGAGTTTTACACCTATCCTACTGCACTACCAACCGTGGAACGGGGGAGCATCAAACTTGACTTGCACCGCCGAGATTTCACCATTAACACCCTTGCGTTGCGATTAGATGGACACCATTATGCCGAGCTGCATGATTATTGGGGGGGACTCAATGATCTTAACAACGGTTTGGTAAGGGTTTTGCATTCACTATCTTTCGTTGATGACCCGACACGCATGCTGCGAGCGGTAAGATTCGAACAGCGATTTAATTTTCTAATCGAAGACCGGACTATCGAGCTGATCAACGGGGCGATCCCATTGTTAGAGCGTGTTTCAGGCGACCGCATCCGTCATGAATTAGATCACATATTGTCTGAAAATCGGGCTGATAAAATGCTCGCCAGATTGGACCAGCTGCAGCTCCTCAGGGCTATTCAATCCAATCTTAAGTGGGATGATTGGCTTTCACAGCGCATTCAATCCCTGGCAGATATTTCACCTGAAACTGAATGGCGCTTAGAAGTAAATAATAAAAAATTACGCACCCAATTGGGATACATATTCTGGTTGCTCCGTCTCTCGCCTATCCACACCCGCAGAATAATCAAACGCCTGAAAATGCCCCGCAAACTGACGAATGATATCTTCTCTTCACAAGATTTTTGGCGGGATATCGCCTCCTTAAAAAATATGAAACCAAGCGAGGTCGTAATAAGGCTGGAAGGTATTGAACCACTGGCAATCTACGCAAATTACCTCGCCGTTGAAGATGAACAAGTACGCCAGATTATTTGGAATTATGTATCCAGATGGCGCCAGGTTGTCCCCCAAACTGATGGACACATTTTACAGCGCCTGGGTATCCCACCAGGACCAATATATCGTCAAATTCTGCAAACCTTGCGCAACGCCTGGCTAGACGGTACAATCGGTTCTTTTGAGGAAGAAGAAACTTTACTCGAGAAGCTTTTACCCAAGAATTAAATTCGGCAAGATTATTCGCCCCGATTAATCCCACAAGCATTAAAACGTTATATGGTCGCGATACCTTTACAACAGCAAGTGATCATCCGGCAGGCTGTGAAAAGAGATTTGCCAGCGCTGGAATGGGAAGGCGAATTTTCTCACTTCCGACACGTTTTTGCTGAAGCGTATCGGCTCCAGGAGCTTGGGGATGTAATCATGTGGGTGGTTGAGCTGCCTGACTTTGGACTCATCGGTCAGCTTTTTATCCAGCTCTACGGACCTAACCAAATACAAACCAGCAAGACCAAATATGCTTACATCTACGGGTTTAGAATACGTCCAGATTATCGAGGGAATGGCATCGGCCAGCGGTTGTTGAAATCAGTTGAATCAGATTTGGAGAATCGAGGATTCGAGCGCATATCGTTGAATGTTGCTCGCGATAACGATGCAGCCAGGCGTCTATATGAAAGGAAAGGTTATCGGGTGGTAGCAGCGGAACCAGGCATCTGGTCGTATCTGGATGATCAAGGACACCGCGTATTTGTGAACGAACCAGCCTGGCGAATGGAAAAGATTTTTTGACCTTGCGCCTCTAGTATTTCCATGCTAGAATGAGATTCCCATGGGGTGGTGGCAAGAAAGGCTTCGTTGAAAAGTGGGCTCTCCCACTTTTCTTTGTGTATAGAGCCCTATATGCCCGACCCTTCAAGTTTTATGAACAAGCTGGAGAAATTGCTAGAATGAAGAATGAATTTGCCTTGGCGTTCAACGAAGTAATTGAAGAAAAACAACTGCCAAAGGAAGTGATCTTGGAAGCTTTAGAAGCTGCCATGGTCTCAGCCTACCGCAGGGCAGTTAATGCCTCCAATGCTCAACTTGTTGAAGCTAAAATCGACCCAGAAACGGGTAAGGTGGATATCTTTGCGGAGAAAGAAGTCGTCGAAGATGTTGAAGACGAACGAACTGAGGTGGTATTAGCGGATGCACAGCTCGTGGAACCAGAAGCTGAGATCGGTAGCATGGTTATCGTAGAAACTACCCCCGGCAACTTCGGTCGTGTTGCCGCGCAAACAGCTCGCCAGGTGATCCAACAACGCATCCGTGAAGCCGAGCGGGAAGCCCAATTAGAGTATTTCAATAATCAATTGGGCGAGATCGTCAGTGGGGTTGTCCAAGCGATTAGCTCTCAAGCTGTCACCCTAGGTTTGGACAAGAAAGCGGAAGGAATCATGCCGCGCAACCAGCAAATCCTTGGTGAACGTTTTCGTCTGCATGACAGGGTGCGCGCTTTGCTGGCTGAGGTAAAATCCACACCCCGTGGACCACAGCTAATCCTGTCCCGTGCCCACCGAAACTTCCTGCGCCGTTTGCTTGAGAACGAAGTCCCAGAGATTTATTCCGGTTTGGTTGAAATTCGCTCTATTGCTCGTGAACCCGGTCATCGTTCAAAAGTTGCTGTCTCAGCAACTCAGGCTGGTGTAGATCCAGTAGGTGCTTGCGTCGGCATGCGTGGGGTGCGCATACAAACAATCGTACGCGAATTAAATGACGAGAAAATCGATGTGATCGAATGGAACCCTGACCCAGCTGGCTACATCGCCAAAGCGCTCAGTCCAGCCAGAGTTACCGGAGTCTATCTTAACGAATCAACAGGCGGAACGAAGACCGCTACCGTAATTGTACCGGAGGATCAGCTGAGTCTTGCCATTGGTAGAGATGGGCAGAATGCCCGTCTGGCAGCCAAGTTGACTGCCTGGCGGATTGATATCAAAAGCTTGCCTGAAGCAACCGGAGATGCACTTTACAGACTTCAAAATGAACCTGAACTTGCTGAAATGGCAAAAGCCGAAACCGACACGATGATCCAAATAGATGCAATCCTGGTCAAAAAGGGGGAGGGACGACCGGTTACACCAGAGGAATACACTGCTCTCAGCAAATTTGTGGACCGGGTTGAACGCGGTATCATCGGCATTCATCAGGCTGAAAGATCTGCCGAGATGGAGGTCATTGCTCAAGCTCGTGAGAAAATTCCTGCTCAGGCATTTGATATGCCTCTTGAAGAGTTGAACTTCACTGAACGAATCACCAATTTGCTGGTCGAAGCTGGAAACGAATCGGTTGGGGACTTAATCATTCAAATGGAACTTGATTCTGATGCGATTTTGAGTTTGAATGGTATCGGTCCGAAAGCTATGGAAAATATTGAGAATACTTTAGCTGAATTGACTTTCCCCGAACCGGAAGTTGAAGGAATCGAGGAAGCAGTAGAATTAGTCGAAGAATCCGAAGCTGAGGTACAGGCAGAAGCGCAGGAGGGTGAAGAGCTCGTTGCAGAGGCAGAAGCTGTAGAAGAGCTTGAAGCACCTCAAGTAGAGAAAATTGAATCAGCCGAGACTGAATTGGAACCAGCGGTAGCAGCTGATCAAGAAGAAACCACTGAAGAAGCGGAAGCTGAGCAAGAAACCGAAGCCTCCTTTGAAGAGATATTCGCCCTTGAACCTGACGCCTTCGATATTGATTTAGCGGAAACTGATTTCGAGGAAGATGGAGAGGAGGACGAGGAAGCTCGCAAGAAAAAGAAAGACAAGAAGAAAAAATTTGTAGAAATGGAGTATGACCCAGATCAGGATGTCGTGATCGTAAAACATAAACGAAAGCGAGACGAAGAAGACTGGGAAAAAGATTGGAAAATCTAATTCTGCGCACAGAAGAGTAGTTTACGTGCCAAAGAAACCAAGAAAGGGAAAACATGTTCCGCAGCGGACCTGTGTCGGATGTCGAGAGGTCCATTCTAAGAGATTGTTGATCCGAGTAGTTCGCAATACTGAAGGAATATTTGTAGACTCAACCGGAAAAATGGCAGGACGCGGTGCATATCTTCACGAACAGCGGCGATGTTGGGAATTAGGAATTCAGAATGCAATAGCTAAAGCACTCAAAACAGAATTAACGGTAGCGGATAAGAAGCGATTAACAGAATTTATGGCTACCTTATCTGAAGATTGATCTGCGAATTATATACTGTGATGAGTGATTTTTGGGGATTTCTTGGCAATAAAATACTGGCTAGCGAGTATAGCATACTGAGATAAGCGCCTAATTCGGTCTAAAAAAACTCGCTTCAAGTGGCCGCAAGCAGTATATGGCAGGAGGTGCCAAATGGGCGAGAACGGACATAATATAGCAATCGAATTACCCCCCATAATCACAGTCAGGGAACTGGCAGACACAATCCAGGCCAGTCCGATTGAAGTTATCAAGACTTTAATGGCCAACGGGGTCATGGCCAATATCAACCAGCAAATTGATTTCGATACTGCAGCTATTGTGGCAGGCGAGATGGGTTACGATGCAACCCTGGAAACCCAAGAAACGGGAGCGGGTGATGAGATCGGAGAAATCCCACTCTGGCGGCGAGTGATTGCAAATGAGAACCCGGATGAATTAGTCTACCGCCCCCCCATCGTAACCATACTTGGACATGTTGATCACGGAAAAACAACTTTATTGGATGCAATTCGCCATACAAGTGTCGTCGATGATGAAGCCGGTGGAATTACACAGCATATTGGTGCTTATCAGGTTGAACATAACGACCGGACAATCACATTCCTCGATACCCCGGGTCATGCTGCTTTCACTGCTATGCGCGCGCGAGGTGCACAGGGAGCAGATATAGTCGTGCTGGTTGTCGCAGCAGATGATGGTGTGATGCCTCAAACGAGAGAAGCAATCGCGCATGCCAAAGCTGCTCAAATCCCCATAATCGTCGCCCTCAATAAGATTGATAAACCCAATGCCGATCCCGAACGCGTCAACCAACAACTCGCCGAGATAGGCCTGGTGCCAGATGAATGGGATGGTGACACGATTGTGGTTCCACTTTCAGCCAAACTAAGGGAGGGATTGGATGACTTGCTGGAGGCGATCCTATTGGTCGCAGATAATTTAGATATCAGGGCAAACCCCATGGGTCGCATAATTGGGACGGTTATCGACGCAAAGGTTGACCGCTCTATGGGTGTTTTGGCAACGTTGCTAATCCAGAATGGAACCTTAAATCTTGGTAATATTGTTGTAGCTGGTACAACCCATGGTCGCCTGAGAGCAATGTTTGACCATTTAGGTCATAAGGTCCAGGATGCGCAGCCATCCGCTCCAGTAGCTGTAATGGGATTAAATGATGTCCCAGTTGCTGGTGATTTATTTCAGGTTGTTGAATCTGATAAGCAAGCTCGCGCCCTGACGCGTGAGAGGAAAAACAACCAAAAGATCGCTGCAGAAAGTCAGCGCAGCGTATTCACTTTGGAACAGCTTTTTGAAAAGTTCCAGGCAGGCGAAGTGCGTGAGCTGCGTTTAGTCATCAAAGCCGATGTTCAAGGGTCCCTGGAACCGATTAAATCATCTTTGGATGACCTGGGCACTGGGGATATCTCTATTACTGTCCTGCACGAGGGGACTGGAAATATTGGTGAAAACGATGTCATGCTGGCTGTAGCATCAAAAGCGATTGTGATCGGTTTCAATGTTGAGGTAGATTCAGCTGCCCAACGTCTTGCGGATACGGAAGGAGTTTCGATCCGCAATTACAATATCATTTACCGGTTAGTCGAAGATATCGAGATGGCTTTGAAAGGTATGCTTGAACCTGAAATTAAGGAGACGATCATCGGTCATGCAGAAGTGCGTGCCAAATTCAGGATCAAGAAAATTGGAAGTGTGGCTGGTTGTTATGTGGTAGATGGGGAACTGAAACGCAATGCGAAAGTACGGGTTCTGCGAGGTAAAGAAGTCCAATACGAAGGTGACATTGGATCCCTAAAGCACCTTCAAGATGACGTTACAGAAGTCCGAACTGGTTTCGAGTGTGGGATAACTTTTAAGAAATTCAACGATTTCGAAGAAGGCGACATCCTCGAGTGTTATATTATTGAGGAAGTTCCCCTCTAATCGCGAGGAATGACTCAGTGGTATCAAAAAGCCGCGCCCGACGAATCGCTGACCGCATCCGCGAAGAAATTTCTGAGATGTTAATCTTTGATATCCAAGACCCAAGATTAAACGGTGCGTATATCACCGATGTCTCAGTAGACCGGGAGTTAGCCTTTGCCGACATATATATCTATGCTGCTCAGGGTTCGGACTCGGCTGAGGAAGTCATCTCCGGATTCAAACATGCCAGCGGTTTCCTGCGAAGTGAATTAGCTAAACGAATTGATCTTAGAACTTTCCCTAAACTTCGCTTTCATTGGGATCCCACTCCAGAACGCGCCGATCATATTGAAAAAATAATCGATTCTATAAGTCAAACAGATGAAAATGACTCAGGAGACGACCTTCCTGGAAATGAATGATGCCAAACAAATCGATGAAGCGTTGCTGAAAAGTGCATTTCAAGAACTTGGCTCAGCTCAGCGGGTGCTGGTTATTTCTCACATCCGCCCTGATGGCGACGCAGTTGGGTCACTGATCGGTTTAGGTTTAAGCCTACAAGAAAACGGAAAAGAAGTCCAAATGGTATTATCCGATGGAATACCTGGCATTTTCCGCCATTTACCGGGCAGCGATCAAGTAAAGAAAAAAGCCTCCGGCAATTTCGATATGACCTTGCTGGTCGATTGCTCTGATCGAAGCAGGGCGGGTGATGCATTAATCGAAATTCCCATCCCCGATGTAAATTTCGATCACCACCCGACAAACACAGATTTCGGCAGGTACAACCTGATCGATGAAACTGCCGTATCAACTTCGGAGATTCTGGGTAGATATTTACCAGAATTCGGTTATCCAATATCAAAACAGGTTGCAGATGCGTTATTATTTGGTATGATCACTGATACACTCGGATTCAGAACGCACAACATGACAGCCCATGCGATGAAAACTGCCGCCAAGCTGATGGAAGCCGGCGGAGATCTACCCGGACTTTACCAACGAGGGCTGCTGAACCGATCTTACGCTGCTGCTCGCTATTGGGGGGCTGGTTTATCCAATCTTGAGCGGGATGGCAGAATCATCTGGGCAACTCTAACCCTTAAAGACCGCAGCTCAGCAAACTACCCGGGAAGGGATGACGCGGATTTGATAAATTTTCTCTCAACCATTGATGCCATTGATGTGGTGATTTTGTTCATCGAACAAGAGAGAGAACAAGTCAAAGTTAGCTGGCGAGCTACACCAGCTTATGATGTATCGCAAGTAGCAGTAAATTTTGGTGGGGGTGGTCACAAGGCAGCAGCAGGAGCTAGTGTCGAAGGAGACCTGGAGAAAGTGCGAGCCAACGTGATCAACACGACAAAAATGATGTTAGGGATCGTCTAGGTAACCATAGAGATGGATATTTATGAATAATCAAAATTCAAATAATTGGGAAGAGAATATGGACAACGAACAGTTAAAGAATGTTGTCTCGGGTGTGTTAGTCATCGATAAACCGATTGGACTGACCTCTCACGACGTAGTTCAAATCATCCGCAGGGGTACCGGTATTCGCAGGGCCGGACACACTGGAACACTTGATCCACGTGCCTCCGGTGTACTGGTGGTCCTGATTGGCCCAGCGGTTAGGTTAAGCGAGTATGTTTCTGCGTCTGATAAACGCTACCAAGCTACAATTCGTCTTGGCAGCACTACAGACACATATGATTCTGAGGGTGTTGTAACCAGTGAATCACCTGCAGCCCATATCACCGAAGAGAATTTTGATGAGATCCTGCAAACATATGTCGGGGAGATCGAACAAGTTCCTCCCCCCTATTCAGCGGTAAAAGTCAAGGGTCGTAAGGCATATGAGATGGCGCGTAAAGGTGAGCAAGTTGAGCTGCAACCACGCAAAATTAATGTATTCAGCCTGGATGTACTGGAGTGGGATCCTCCAGAAGTTGTGATCGATGCATACTGCTCTTCGGGCACCTATATCCGCTCATTGGCAAATGACCTCGGCGAGTCCTTGGGCACAGGTGCATACTTGATCGGTTTACGTAGGACAAAAAGCGGTCGCTTTACACTCCGCGAAGCAGTCCCGCTGAGAAGAATCAAAGAATCTTTCCAAGCAGGCGATTGGTATCAGTTTTTGATACCAGCTGCTGAGGCACTTGGAGATTGGCCGATGATAGAGTTAGATGGCGATCTGGTCGATATGGTCCGCCATGGACATCGTATCCCAGCAGAAGCTGGTTCTGAGGGTTGGGCACGTGGTATCAGCCAACAGGGTGACCTGGTGGCATTACTAGAGTTCAATGATGAGTCAAGCGAATGGCAGCCACGCAAGGTTTTCTTTCAAACCTGATAAATAAAATTTACCGGTGAAGCTGGTCCTATGCGTCATTTCCAGTCTTTAGAGGGAGTAAACCTCCAAGACACCTGGCTAACGATTGGTACATTTGATGGTGTTCACCTCGGTCACCAGGAAATCGTTCGTAAATTGGTCACAGGAGCACATACAACTGGATCTGAGGCAGTTGTATTTACCTTCTACCCCCATCCTGCAGTTGTCATTGGAAAACGCCAAAATCCTTCTTATCTCACCACCCCGGATGAACGGGCGGATCTATTAGGTAATTTGGGTGTTGATGTAGTGATCACATTCCCATTTACACCCTCGGTTTCAGCTATCAATGCGCAAGATTTCATCGCGTTATTAAAAACTCACATCAGCATGCAGCATTTAATGGTCGGACCGGACTTCGCCTTGGGTCACAACCGGGTTGGGAATTTCCAATACCTGAATGAATTAGGGAAGGATTTCGGTTACACCCTGAGTACCATTACACCAGTCGAGATTGAGGGGCAGATTGTCTCCTCCAGCCGGATAAGGGCTGCGCTGATGGATGGTGATATAGTTCTTGTGAACCATTTACTGGGTCGTCCGTACTTCGTAAAAGGACAGGTAGTTCCAGGAGACGGGCGCGGTCATACCATAGGCATCCCCACCGCGAATCTATCCTTATGGTTGGAGCGTGCCTTGCCAAAATCCGGTGTCTACGTCTCTAAAGTCGTGATTAATGGGATTACATACGGTGCCGTAACAAATATTGGCACCCGACCCACATTCGCTTCTGAACATGAGCGCCTTCAAGTCGAAACTCACTTGCTTGATTTCCATGATCAAATTTATGGTCTGGAAATCCAGTTGGATTTCATCAGCCATCTACGTGACGAGCAGAAGTTTCCGAATATTGATGCGCTGGTAAGCCAGATTCAGCAAGATATCATCCAGGCTGAAGGCATTCTCGCCACCCTAAACTAACGCAAACTTTATTGGTATAGTAGAACACAGGTGATGGAGGTTGGTAGCGATGAAACAGTATCTCGACATGCTGCAGTACATCCTTGATAATGGACAACCAAAAGCAGATCGAACGGGTACAGGCACGATTTCTGTCTTTGGCTACCAAACTCGTTTCGATTTGCAAGCTGGTTTCCCGGTACTGACGACCAAGAAATTGCACCTGAGGTCCATCATATACGAATTGCTGTGGATGATTAATGGTCAGAGCAATGTCGCCGATCTTCAAAAACACGGTGTTCGGATTTGGAATGAATGGGCAGATGAGAATGGCGAACTTGGACCAGTCTATGGCGTTCAATGGCGATCATGGAAAACCACTGATGGGCAAACAGTCGATCAAATTTCACAGGTTATTGAATTAATCAAGAACAATCCAAATTCGCGCAGGATAATCGTCAGCGCCTGGAATGTTGGAGATATTGACTCGATGGCATTACCACCCTGCCATTTGCTGTTCCAATTTTATGTTAACCACGGAAAACTTTCTTGCCAACTCTACCAGCGCTCAGCAGATGTTTTTCTTGGCGTGCCATTTAATATCGCTTCATACTCTCTATTAACTTACATGATAGCTCAAGTATGCGATCTCGAAATTGGTGAATTCGTGCACACCTTCGGCGATCTCCACCTGTACAACAATCACATTGAACAAGCCCAGATTCAGATGGCCCGCCAACCTTATCCATTACCCAGAATGGAAATCAATCCAGACGTCAACTCGATTTTCGATTTCCAGTATGATGATTTTAACCTGGTAGATTACCAGTCTCACCCCCATATTAAAGCCGAGGTATCCGTGTGATTATCTCACTAATCGTGGCTATGGATGAGGATCGGGGTATTGGGGTTGGAGGCCGCCTCCCCTGGCACCTGCCTGCTGACCTCAAACGATTTAAATCACTCACCATGGGTCACCACCTGATCACCGGGCGCAAAACATACGAATCGATCGGCAGTCCCCTACCCGGGAGGACGATGATCATTGTGACCCGCAACCCGAACTACCAACCTGATGGCTGCCTGGTGGCTCGATCTTTAGAAACTGCAGTAGAATTTGCCCGCATGGGTTTGGAGGATGAAGTATTCGTGATCGGAGGTGGCGATCTGTTTGAACAGGCAATTGATTTGGCCGATCGGATATATCTCACACAGGTACATGCCATCCTGCCCGCGGATGTATATTTCCCGGAATATTCAAGCATTGATTGGCAAGAGATCAAGACAGAGCTCTCCCCATCTGATGAGAAGAACCAGTATGCCTTTACCTTTAAAATATTGGTCAGAAGAGAGAAGTAACAGTTTTTGAACAATATTGATTGAATGTATCTAAATCAATTAATCCAAATCCTGGAATGCGGGACTGCAAACATCATGAATCCCTTGACAATTCTCTCCTTTTGCATATAATCCACCCTAACTGAATAAGCAAAGGCATTGAAAAGGACGAGTACGTGCCGAACTGGCGGCCAGAGAGCGGTAGAATGATGAGAATTCCGCCCGCACATCAGCACTGAATGGACCTTGGAGTTGCAGGAACAAAGGAGAAATCCGAGTAACCCGCGCCGGAGTTGCCACCGTTATCAAGGCTAAGGGTATAAACCATATTATGGTCGTACCCAAATGAAGTGAGGCTGGCTTTATCATCCCGTCGCAGCACCGGCGGGATTTTTTGATCGGTCAATTCGTCAGCCTAAAAGGGGTGGTACCGCGGACCTTGCGTTCGTCCCCAATCCCGGGGATGGGCGCGTTTTTAATTCCACCCTCCCCCGCTGATGGC
>DATKXE010000453.1:0-2386 GCA_035529195.1 Anaerolineales bacterium | reverse complement strand
TGATGGGCAGTGTGATCTGCATTTCCTCGGGCATCAAGACCTCCTGGCCAACAAATACCAATAAATTCTGGATTGTGAATTTCCCCCAATTAGGATCGTGCTATCCAACTACCGGGTAATTGATTTCTGAAAGTAATTCTTTGATTGCTGTCTCAGTCGCTGGTGGATCAAAAGTTACGGTAGCTTGCTTGCCGTCAGCATCAGCTACGACGCTGTTAACACCTTCCAAATCATTTAATTACGTTGTAATCGTATGAACGCAATGGTTGCATGAGATATTAGGAATACTGTAAGTAACTGTGGTGGTCATTTTTCCTCCAAAAATTAGGTAAAGGCTTTATGATTTTCTTGAAGCTGCAAAGACTTCAGAAATCTCTTTTAGAACACGCTCGCGATCTTCAGGATCATCTCCTCGCACAGCAGTGATCAAGCAGGAGTTTAGGTGGTTATCAAGAATGAGGTTGCTCACCTTGTCAAGTGCCGCCTGAACGGCTTGAACTTGGCGGATGACATCGATGCAGTAGGAATCTTCTTCCAACATGCGCCCGATTCCTCGCACGTGTCCTTCAATACTTTTCAGCCTGCGCAAGGTGTCCTCATTATCCTTCATTTCACCATTTCTCCTATCCCCCCCCTATGGGGGGGGGGTTAAGATGATTTTACTACCATTGATCTCAGATGTCAATAACACAAAATAACAACAACCAGGCTGTAAAGTGGAGCTCCAACTTCACAGCCTGGCTGCTTGAGACCGAATTCCACTATTACTATTGGGACAATATATCCTCGAAAGCGTTTACAAATTCATCTCTTGGGATTGGACCAATCCACTGATAGTTAACATGCCCGTTACCATCAAGCAATATCAATTGTGGTTGGTAGCGGAAATCCAGTATCTCCTTGAAGGTTTCATTTGCTGGATCATCAATATCGAGGTAAACAAAATTTATCTTATCGCTATACTCTGCCTCCAACCCATGCACGATGGGCGCCAGCGCTTGGCATCTTGGTCACCAGAAAGCGAAGAATTCAATCAGTTGAGGTTCGCCAGTCGCAAGGTTTACGGTCGCAGGGTTTGTAGCCTGCAGTTCCGTCTTCACTGGAGGGGGATTCGCTTGCTCTGGGCTTGGATAAGGATAGCCTCCGGAATTGGTATCTGGAGTAGGAAATTGATAACCTGGAGCGGGATATCCACCCGGTTCGGGGGAATTTTCCTCTCCCTGATTATCAACTGGATTCAAGGGATCTTCTTCAATATCAATCTCAGTTGTTGGGCTGATCTCAGCCGGCAATTCAGTAGGCACTCGCTCAACGATTTGCTCTCCAGCGACCTCCAATTCCTGGGTCGCTTCTGGAGTTTGTTGAGTACTGCAAGCAGAAATAATCAGTATCCCAACGAAAAAGAGCCCAACCAATATGAATAATCTGGGGTGTTTCTTATGTAATCTCATTGAAATATCTCCATGTGTGGTTTGCGTCCAGAATCGTATCACATGCGATCATAGAAATCTATTAATTATTGATTAACAGAACTCGAATAATCATAAATATGAAAATCTACTCATCAAATACTTCCCCCGCTTCCTGATCTCGAAATTTAGGTTATATTTACTTTTTGTAAAGCAATAATATTCAGGTATAAATGGCATGCAGAAAATCAATCTCCCATCTTTTATCGGGTTGTCAATTTTTATTTTATTTTTGGGGGCAACCTGGATTTGGATCAGCATTCCGCCTGCTGGCGGTACCACTCAAGGTGAAATTCGGGTACCTCAAGAAGGATTCTCTGCTCCAGATTTTACTTTGGAGACTTTTGGAAGTGACACATACACATTATCAGATTTGCGTGGTAGACCAGTATTAGTCAATTTCTGGGCCAGCTGGTGTCCCCCATGCCGTTCTGAGATGCCCGCTATGCAGCGGGTATATGAAGATTTACAGGAAGAAGGCTTTATCGTTCTGGCAGTCAACTCGACTCACCAAGATAATTTGGGAGATGCGATTACCTTTGCTCAAATACGGCAGTTAAGCTTCCCAATTCTGCTCGATCGCGATGGCGCGGTTGGTGCATTATATGATGTCCGCTCACTACCCACTTCATACTTCATCAATCCCGAGGGAATAATTCAAGATGTAGTTGTCGGTGGTCCTATGTCGGAAGCGCTGCTGCGCATCCGGGTAGAACAACTGATCGAAGGGGATCCTTGATGTTTCCCACCATACAAATCGGACCGCTTTCTCTCCAGGTTCCTGGTCTGGTGCTTTTAATTGGACTCTGGTTTGGGCTTAGCTTATCTGAACGCCGTGCCCGTCAGCTGGGAGAAAACCCTGGTCACCTGTACAATCTGGTCTTCATCGCGCTGATCGCGGGTCTGGTTGGCGCTCG
>DATKXE010000452.1:0-7451 GCA_035529195.1 Anaerolineales bacterium | reverse complement strand
GATGGATATATCCTGCAGACAGGAGCTCTATCTCTTCGATCTTTATCGGTTCCGTTCTTAGATTTTCGACGGAGATTTTCCAGAGCAACAATGGGTGATGAGCAGGTAAAGCAAAAGTAACGGTGGATTTGATCCTATCTTCGCTGGAATTGATTGTTAGCTGGATTTTTCTTCCGGGACCATGGGGAGATTGACTGGTCTCCGAGGCGACTATAGAATAATCCGGCCAATGGTCGAGAAGGTTTTTGTATCTTCGACCCCGCCGGTATCCCAGGTTCAATTGAATATTTTCAAGGTATGGGCTGTTCGAATAACGTGAAGAAGCACTCCATCGAGCAAGTAGAGGATTTATTTCAAGTTGGATGGCTGAGTTCTCGAGGATATGGGGCATGGTTGTCGAGAGGATTATTTCAGGCAAGCATCAGCTTGGACTCTGCCAGGGAGGATTGAAACCGTGGGTGGTAGATTGGGGCGGTTCTCAGACACCTCGACTGGCAAAAGTGTTCTTCAGATCGGGTTTGATCTGAACTGCGGGGGCAGCATCAAGATATAAACTGTTATTTATTTCCAATTTGGCTGCCCGGCTATAATGCTGAATTCCATCATCATCTAATGCTAATCGCTCAGTGTCATGCAAACATTGAGCCATTGTTTCATGGGAAATTTTGAACTGGTGTTCTGGAGTAAAAAGTTTGGATTTTCCTTCGGCGGCGAGGATGAGGGTCTGGTACGCAGGCAGCAGGCATAATAAGCTGGCCTTGCGATAACCAATGGCACTATGGGGTAAAGTGAGCAGGTACTCTGTAGCTTTATCTAAATCAGCGAGCACATCCTCAAAGATTTTTTGAATCCAGACCAATGGTGCTCCCTCTAAAGATAAGGGTGTGTTGTCTATCTCCTGCATCCAATCTGCGTTCACATAACTGACGCCTCGCTCTAAATCATCAGCGAAATCTTTAATGATGTTGGTTTTTTGCAGACCTCGCCCGCAGGCTTCAGCATTGAGGCTTAGTTGATCAGTGATGGAATGGGATAAACCATAGTGCTCGCTGACAAGTTCTGTTGCCATATGACCGACGGTACCCGCGACGATATAGCAGTAATCATCATAATCTTGTTTGTCACCAAGAACCTGGGTATCATGTATTTCGATGAACTGCGGCTGTACCTGGGGATCATCAAGCTGGCTCATACCCAGTGCCATCCTGTGAGCCCAGCGTTGGATAATATCTTGCGATGGGGATGGTATCGAGCGGTAAATTTCCCAGAGGGTTAAGCCATCGGAAACGCCCATGATTCTTTCTTCGTCAGCAGTTAAGCCTGGCCAAGCATCATTTTCCCAAGCAGTCAGAATATCCACAGCATTTTGAGGTTCGTCGAGAAGGGTGCCGAGCTCGGTAAAGCGGTTTTTTTTCCAATCATGAGATTGGGAGCAATCCTCGATATTATCGATCACCCGGCAAATCAGGTAAGCAGTACTCAAATAATGCTGTAAAGGTACCTCGACTGCGCGAACAACTATTGCGAATGAACGCGAGACTTTGTACATCCAGGTATCGAGATATTCGATTTGCTGCTCTGATATTGTAAATTTATCTCCTTGCGTCATAACCAGAAAATCCTTCGAGCATAGTATATTGACGAAATTTCTATTCGTCTTGGGATTCCTCACCCGTGGATGAATGGGAAGGATCCGCTTTTTTCTGGCGGTTCCTTCGCAGGATTGTGGTGTTAAACCAACTGGTCAAAATTAGTGGAGTATTGGAAGCACTTTCCTTAATATCATCAAATAAGATGTCATTCACCAGATCGACCGATTGCTGTTCGATCAATTCGTCCATTTCAGGGCTGTCTGCCAGGTAATCAAGAGTCTCTTCAATCGTCTCCGTGGCAATCTCCTGAGCCAGCAGGCGTCCGAGATATTCTTCTCTGCGGCCTGCTGCAACCCACGCTGATACAACTTGATCACCGCGATCCAGGTAACGCTGGTAACGGCGACGGAAGGGCTTCAATAACCGGCTGTTGGTCACCGGGTAAACGGTACGTGTTAACCTGCCAAAAGATCGATCAGAAACCTGGCCAAGTTTTGAGATACTTTTTCTCAATGCTTCGCTTGAGTTTGCCGTGGCGCCAATAACAGCATAACGCGCCCGGTCAGCATCTGAGTCAATTGGTGTAACACGATTTAACTCTGCCGCCGGGATTTGCGTTTCATTTTGTTTGTATTGAAACCGGTTTTTGAGCTCCTCCCGACCGATGACTGCGCTGCCCAATGCCAAACGCATTAACATGCGTAAGGACCCAATGCGAGGTGTGTTTTGCACCTTCGAAACCGTGATTACCTCGACTGGTTCTCTCTCTTCACCGGGGTGATTGTTATCACTCATCCTTGAATCCTTAAAACTGGTAGAAACCTTATACAGAACCTACTAAAATGTGACCTAAGCTATTCATATTACCATATTTATTTCTCGAGCTGTTTGAATTAAAATTCTCAAGTGTTGAAAACATCACCTGGAGGTACCGAGCTGTCATAATGTATCGCTGCGGATGAAGATATTTTGATAATGGATTAATTAAATGCTATACTGATTAAGGCAGGACCTTTGAGATCATAATAAGAAATGGTAATTTTTGTATAGATTCATGCTGATTAAAAGTGTTCACCTTGCAGCCTGAAGTGATGATCTAAGAGAATCACCAACAAGGAGTTGAAAATTATGCATACTCCAACCGGGACGTTATTAAATAACCGCTATCGATTGGATCAAGAAATCGGTCGCGGTGGGATGGGGGTAGTTTTCCAGGGATGGGACACTCTTTTGCAGCGGAAAGTAGCGGTTAAGGTCCTTGGTCAAGAATCTTTGGGTAGAGGTGGCGCAAATAGATTGCTGGACGAGGCCAGAGTAATCGCTCGCCTAGACCACCCGAATATCGTCACGCTTTTCGATGCGGGAGAAGTTGACGGTAACCCATTCCTGGTCATGCAGCTGGTAGAGGGCGGAAATCTATGTGCTGGTCATTCCCAAGATTTGCTAGAGATCATTTCTATTGCTGTGCAGATCTGTTGCGCATTATCTCATGCCCATGAAAATGGGGTAATTCATCGTGACCTAAAACCGGAAAATATCTTCCTGACAACAAGTGACCATGCCGGTGATGATCCGAATATTCACACAATCAAGATCGTTGATTTTGGGATCGCGCACAGCGATTTAGCTAATATGACTATTCAGGGAGAGATCGCGGGTTCGGTTTCATATATGGCTCCAGAGCAAGCTTTAGGCCAGGAGACCAGCCCCCAAACGGACTTGTATGCATTGGGAGTCATGCTTTATGAGATGTGCACCGGCAAGCTGCCGTTTGCCGGTGACAACCCGCTGAGCATTATTTCCCAACATATCAATGTGCCTGTCGTGGCTCCCAGCCGAATTGCCTCCGAGATACCGGCAGAGATTGACGACTTGATCCTGCGATTAATGAATAAATCTCCAAGTGATCGTCCAAGCAGCGCGCAGGAGGTGGGGCAGTTCTTGCGGAGCTATTTACATTCAGAAGGCGTGATAGAACTTGATGATATGATCTCCCGCTCAAGGCAAAACATTGCGCACAACTTGCCGGTGCAGCTGACTTCATTTGTAGGCAGGGAGCAGGAGATCGCGGAAATCAGGCAGCTGATCGGGGAAGACTCCTGCCGGCTGCTAACCCTGGTAGGACCAGGTGGGATTGGCAAGACCCGCCTGGCAATCGAGGTAGCTGCGCATAGCATGGACATATACAGCGATGGAGTCTTCTTTATCTCCTTGACACCAATCTCTTCGCCGGATTTCATCCTGCCAGCGATTGCTGAGGCATTGGATTTCTCGCTGCATACTCACGGAAGTGTGGATCCACAGAGCCAGCTGCTTGACTACCTGGAAAAGCAGAATGCGCTGCTCGTGCTGGATAATTATGAACATTTGATTGAAGAAACAGGGATATTAGTCGATTTGTTGAAACGCGCCCCTGCTGTGAAGCTCGTGATCACATCACGCCAACGGCTGAACATACAAAGTGAATGGATCTTCAATGTGCCAGGTTTGACATTCCCGGAAAATGGCAGACCAGATGGAGATAATGGAAGCAGTGCCGTTGAGCTTTTTATAGAACGAGCCAGATTGGCGGATTCTAGATTTTCCATCAATGATGAAGAGAAACAACATGTGATCCACATATGCCGGATGGTAGGAGGCATTCCACTAGGGATCGAGCTGGCATCGGCCTGGGTTTCCATGCTCTCCCCTGAGGAGATCGCAAATGAGATCGAAAAAAACCTCGATTTCTTAGCCTCCTCCATGCAAGATTTACCGGAAAAGCACCGCAGCATGCGAGCAGCCTTCGATTACAGCTGGGAAATGCTTTCTGAAGAACAACGTCATATATTCCGAAAGCTCTCCGTTTTTCGAGGCGGCTTCAGCCGCCGAGCAGCTGAGATAGTTGCGGACGCTGGCCTCATGGATCTATCTGTACTGGTGGATAAATCCTTCGTCCGCCGAGGTGAAGGTGACCGTTATGAGATCCATGAGCTGCTCAGACAGTATGGGGAGGAGAAGCTGCATGAGGATTCTGAAGAATATGGAGAGATTGGCAGACGCCACTGCCAATATTATTTGGATTTCCTTGATCAACGGGAAAGGGCAATTGTTTGGGGAGGACAATTGGAAACGAGAGATGAGATCCAGACCGAAATCGAGAATATTCGCTCTGCGATCCATTGGGGGATAATCGGAGGTAATGAGCAGGCAATACGGTCCGCGCTGAAAATATTGCGCGATTACTATTTTATGCAGGGATATTACGAGGGTGTAGAAGCATATAAGAACTTCGCAAAGATTATCGAAGATCATTATCATCCCGGTTTTGATCCATCCAAGCCTGGTGGTTTGATGTATTTGACCGCACTGACCTTTCAGGCATTTTACCTGAGCATGTTGGGTTCTATTGAGAGTTCTAATGAACTTGTACGGGAAATCCTTCCCGGGTTGCGTGAGTCAGATATTCAACTGGAGCTGCTGGTATGTTTGATGAGCCAGGGGATAAATTATGCCTGGATAGGAGAGTATGAGAGTGCGGAACATAACCTCAAAGAGGGTATACAGATTGGAGAAAAAATCCAGGATTCTTTCGATATTATCGGATGTAAAATTTGGTTGGGATGGGTTTATTATGAGATGGGGGATCATGAAGCAGCTCTCCAGGAGTGGCACGAAGGCCAAAATTTATCCTTAGAGATCAACAACCGTTTATTGTTAGCCTTTGTGCAAAGTAAAATTGCGCTTTTGGGTGAGGAAACCGGGGATTACGAAAATGCGATCAAGATCCAGCTGGAGGCTCGCGAGAATTTCAAATACTTCGGTGACCAGGTCGGCATTGGCTACGCAACAAGCCGTTTGACACTCAGCCTGATGGGGATCGGGGAATACCAGGAGGCAAAACGTTTTGGGCAAGAGAGCTACCAGAGCTTCAAAGAGATGAATCACAGGTGGGGGATTCCTGCCTCCCTGTGCCGGATCGGATTTGCAGAAATCGCATTGGATGAAAATCAGGAAGCATGGTCGCACTTTACTGAAGCACTTAATCTCTCACAGAAGGGTCAAATCACCACGCTGGTGCTGTACTCCCTGATTGGTTTAGCCATGCTGCTTGCCAGGGAAAAACTAGTTGAGCAAGGTGTAGAAATTCTATCGTTTGTGATCGAAAATCCTATCACCCCATCCTTATATCGGGCGATCGCACAAGAGAGCCTCAGCGAGCTGGAAGGTGAACTCGCTGCGGAAAAATTTTCTGCCGCTATTGAGAGAGGTGAGAATTCTGAACTGGATGAGATTGTGAATTCGCTACCTGAGGCACTTGTTGAAACCCAGGCTGCATAATCCCACCCATATTAATTGAGGCAAACCCATCATTCTGGTGGGGTTATTTCACTCCAACTAATTCCGCCATCGGCTGTCATCAGCAGCTGGGATGAGGATTCACACTTCAGAGGCTGGTAGGTTGGGGGAGCGGATTCGCCAGCCTGCGGCTTAAACCCCGTACAGGTTCCAGCTTGAACCACTGCCCATCCGATTTGGTTGTCGATTAAATCGTAGGTGATTACACCCGGTGGAAGACTCCCTGCCAGCAGCTGCGGATTACTTTCCTGGTAGAACTTCAACTCCGCAACAGATTGGTCTTTTGACAGACTCCAGGATTCACCGCCATTTTCAGTGAGGTAAACCTGATCCAGGGGACCGCCTGTGGTCCAACCGCGCTCTGCATCCTGGAATTCGACCGGCTCACCGAGAGGCAAGTCACGCTCTTCCCAGGTCTGTCCACCGTCACCAGTTGCCAGGAGTCTGCCGAAACTGAAATTGCTGCCGGAGTGCAGATTAAATGCGATCCAGCCCGTTTCATCATCCAAGAATTCAAACTCGGCAGATTCTAATTCCCAGGTTTCTGCGGAGCTGAAAGCACTGAATGGAGCTTCAGACCAAGTACTGCCACCGTCACGTATTTGGTAAATTGATAATGAGAATGATTGATCTTCTTGAGCCTGCCGACCCACTAACCAACCCTGAGCGGGGTTGATGAAATGCACCCCTAAAATATCATTCTGACCGGATCGGATGGGGGAAATATCCTGCCAAGTGAGCCCACTGTCAGCAGACCAAAGCAGCTGATCCTCTCGCAGTACCCAGCCTGTCGAAGGTGAAAGTAATTGGATTTCGCGCAGCTGCTGCCCAGCGGATAGCACTACCTGAGGGTAGTCCTGAAGTGCGCTGGACGGTTGAAAGTTTTTTTCGGGAGGTCGACCAAACAGCGCATCAACCTGTCCATCCAGGACATCACTGTCGATCTTCACGGTAAGTCCTCCCCAGGTCTCATTGTGGGGTCCGGTGTATTGTTTCAAGCGCTGGTGGTTGGTCCAGAAAATCGGCGGCTCATCCTTCCCATCCAGGCAGGTTGTGTTGAAGACTGTGGCATCTGGATCGTAGGCATATTCCTTGTTCCATTGTGCGATCCAGACATCATCCAGGGGTGGATCGTTGAATGCCCAATCCACGATATAGGATGTGCAGGAGGCTCCACATGCACCGGCAATTTGACCGAGCGCATGCAGCTGCTCGGTCCAACCCCTGATGAAGGCAGCAACCGTTGCCCTGGTTTCGTCATCCGCACCCGAATAGGATTCAACATCGTAGTAGATCACCAGCTGGCCGTCGAAGCCCAGGTTAAATGCTGCCTCCACCGCCGACAGCGCTTCAATTTTCCCTTCTACGTAGGCGATCTCAGGATCGGTGCTCATCGGGTGACGAAATTTACACGCTGCCGGGCAGCCTTTGGGAGACTGGGGACCGGCCCAGGTCAAGATGAAGGACCATCCTTGCGTAGCAACTTGAGAATACCATTCAAAACCTAACAGATCAAAAGGA
>DATKXE010000451.1:0-4454 GCA_035529195.1 Anaerolineales bacterium | reverse complement strand
CTGCATGTATTCGATCAAACATGCGTACCAGGCTCTTGACCACGGCATAGAAGATGTGTCTGTGCTCTATATGGATGTGCGGGCATTCGGTAAGGGGTTTGACAGTTTTTGGAAGCGCACTGAGATCGAAGGGGCGAAATTTTTAAGGGGGCGTCCAGCTCGCATTTCCCCAAATGGAAATGGGAACATCCAGGTGTTGTATGAAGACACAGACCTGTCTGCTCGCATGGAAACTGAATACGATATGGTAGTCCTGGCGAATGCGGTCGCCCCGCAGGAAGGCCTGGCGGAACTGGCTGAACGTCTGAATATTGAAGTAGATGAAGATGGATTCATCCGGGCTGATGAAATTCAAGGGGGGTTGGTGATGACGACCCGTGCTGGGATTTATGTCGCGGGTTGCGTTTCTGGTCCGAAGGATATTCCCGATAGTGTATCCGAAGCCAGTGCAGCTGCTGCTCTGGCCTTAAGCCACTTGACCGAAAGACATTGGCCCGACCCAATTGAAGTGGCAGCGATCGAGGATATCGATATTCCTCGCATCGGGGTGTTTGTTTGTCATTGTGGGAGTAATATCGCCGGGGTTGTGGATGTGGTGCAGGTGGTTGATTTTGCACGGGGATTGCCAGATGTGGTCTACGCTTCGCACCAGATGTTCTCATGTGCTGGAAATACTCAACAAGAGATCGAAGCAGCAATCAAACAAGAGAAGATCAACCGGGTAGTTGTGGCTGCCTGTTCTCCAAAGACACATGAATCGATCTTCCGCGGTGTCATGCTGCGGGCTGGGTTAAATCCATATTTGTTGGAAATGTCAAATATTCGCAATATGGATTCATGGGTTCATAAGCATGAAAAAGAAGCTGCTACTCAGAAAGCCAAGGATATGGTCCGTATGGCGGTTGAAAAAGCTCGCCGGCTGACTCCCCTGGAAATTTCCGAGCTGCCCTTGATCCAAAAGGCACTGGTTATTGGGGGAGGTATCGCTGGGATGACAGCCGCATCCGCCATTGCGAATCAGGGTTTTGAGACTCACCTGGTTGAACAAGAAGGTCGTCTTGGTGGCTTGCTTAACGAGCTGGATGAAGTCGCACCGGCAAATATTCAAGCAAATATGTTGTTGGAGACAAAAACCCGCCAGCTTTTTGAGAGTGGTGTTCATGTCCATCTCGAGTCTGGAATCACAAATATCGGGGGTGTGGTTGGAAATTTCAGATCGACCCTGATGGATGGCTCGGGACTGGATGTAGGCGCGATCGTGGTTGCTACTGGGTCAAGGCCGTACCAACCTGTGGAATTCAATTACGGCCAAGACCCGCGGGTGATCACCAATCTGGAAATGGAGGACCTGCTCCAAGATGGGGTTCCCGATGCGGAACGGATCACATTTATTGCTTGGGTGGGAGCACGCCAGGGAGCCATAGGTTGTTCCCGCTATTGTTGTACCTCGATGATCGCCCAAGCGCTGCGATTGCGAAAAATGGGTAAGAAGGTGCGGGTGCTGTACAAGGAGATGCGCACATACAGCCGGAACGCAGAAGAACTCTACGAAGAAGCAAGCCGGGCTGGGGTTCAGTTCTTTCGATACGATCCTGATCAACCACCGCAAGAGAAGATAACCTGGCAAGATGCGCATTTGGAATTTTACGATCAACTGTTGAGAGTTAAATTGCGCATCCCAACCGACCTTGTGGTCCTGGTGGTCGGATTGCATCCCACCACGGATTCGCTGGCAGATCAACTAAAGCTGTCTCGTAGTGATGATGGATTCTACATGGAACTGCATCCAAAATTGGGACCAGTGCAAACTGCGGTACAGGGAGTATACCTGGCCGGCACCAGCCAGGGTGCCAAGGATGTGCGCGAGTCGATGGCACAAGCACTGGCTGCAGCGGGTAAGGCCGGCGCTCTGCTTGCGCGCGGCAAGATCGAGAAGGAGCCGCTAACGGCGCGCTTGATACCCGACTTATGTTCGGGCTGCATGCGCTGTGTAAAAGTCTGCCCGTATTCAGCCATCGAACAGATAGGCAAGCCAGGCAAAGGTGGAACTGTGCGGATCCTCGAAGCGGCCTGTATGGGATGCGGAACCTGTGCAGCTGAATGCAATTTCTCTGCAATTGAGATGCCGTATTTCACCAAGGATCAGATCTTGGCCCAGATCGATGCTGCATTAGAGGAGAATCCGGAAGAAAAATGCCTGGTATTCACCTGCAACTGGTGTTCGTATGCCGGAGCGGACCTGGCCGGAATAGAGAAGCGCCAGTATCCAGCCTCGTCTCGGATCATACGGACAATGTGTTCTGCTCGCTTTGAGGAAGAATTTATCAGCCATTCTTTTGACCAGGGTGCTGGAGCGGTGCTGGTAACCGGCTGCCGCCTGACGGAAACTGGATCGGATTGTCACTATAACAATGCCAACCAACTGACCTGGAAACGCTTCCAGCACTGGCAGCGAAAACTGGGTCGCAAGGGGATTGATCCTGAGAGGCTGCAGCTGCGCTGGATCTCGGCTGCGGAGGGAAAGGAATTTGCTGAAAAAATGGCTGAGATGGACGATGTTGTGCGTGACTACGCTCAGGAAATTAAACAACCAGAGCTCGGTTGAGGAGGGCAAAATTGCCTGAAATTGAAAGGACAGCTCAGGAAGAAGTGCTGCTGATCAACGATGAGTTGTTGGAAGAGCTGATCGATCTGACAGATGGCGCGGCTGCACTTTGCTATCAATGCGGGGTATGTACGGCAATCTGCCCTTGGGGAGTGGTCAAACAAGAACATCTAACGGTACGCACCTTGATTCGCCAGGCGCAGCTGGGCTTGCAGGGAGAGTGTGGAAACCTGTGGCTGTGCACCACCTGTGCGCAATGTGAAGCACTCTGTCCGCGTGGGGTGAATATTTCAGATGTGATCCGCAGTTTGAGGACCATCGCCTGGGATCAGCGCAATACTGAAGAAGGTTTACCTTCATTATTATGGTCGATTTTTTGGAACAATAATCCCTGGTCTCAGCCTCCCTCGCAGCGTGCTCTCTGGGCAAAGCATCTCAATATTCCGGATTTCGATCCCCAGGAACATGAGGTCTTGCTGTATATCGGCTGCACCTCATCGTACGATCAACGGGCACAGAAGATCGCTGCAGCGATTACCAATTTGCTGAGCTGCGCGGGTGTGAAATTCGGTTACCTTGGAGATGATGAGCCCTGCTGTGGGGAAGCAGCATTGAGCGTAGGTCATAGAGGATATTTCGATGAACTGGCGGCTCAAACAGCTCACATCTTCCAGGAGCGCGGGGTTGCCAAAATTGTGACCATCTCGCCGCACTGTTTCGATGTATTCCAAAACCATTATCCAAAATTCTCGGAGGAATTCAAGCCGCTTCATTACACGCAGTTTCTGGCCAATCTGCTGGATTCAGGAAATCTCCAATTTGAGCAGCCTGTTAACCAACTCGTGACTTTCCATGATCCTTGTTATTTGGGGCGAATTAATGGAGAGTATGGTGCACCACGGCAAATTCTGGAATCAATCCCAGGAGTTGAATTGCTCGAAATGGAGTACTCGGCAGAAAATGGCCTCTGCTGTGGGGGAGGCGGTGGGCGGATGTGGTTGGAAACTCCACCCGGGGAGCGCTTCTCTGATGTGCGTATCGAACAGGCACAGCAAACCGGTGCCAATCTGTTGGCAACAGCCTGTCCTTTTTGTGTAACCTGCCTTGAAGACAGCATTAAATCTCAGCCAGAAAACCACATGCAGGTGCTCGATATTGCGGAGATCGCTGCCCAGGCGGTTTGATGGTGGTAAAACACCTCTCAGTAAAAGTTGGTCGAAGGAATTCTAAATGGTAGCCTCGCTGTATGGTGTCGATCAAGAAGCCAAATCGATCTGGGTCTATTTAGAGGTAGATGGCGATAGTCTGGCGGGGGTATCTTTGGAGCTGATCGCCAAAGGCCGCGAGGTTTGCGATCAACTTGGTTGGGAACTGGCAGGCCTTCTTCTAGGTCATGGGGTTTCAGATTTGGCTGCGGAAGGATATGCCCACGGTCTGGATGAGATTTGGCTGGGAGATGACCCACTCCTGGAGCATTTCACCATCGAAGCTTACTCGATGGCTGCCTATCAAGCTATCATGACCGCAAAGCCATCTGTATTCTGGTTGGGGGCAACTCCAGATGGACGCGATCTGGCAGGTCGCCTGGCAGTCCGCTTGCGAACAGGTCTTAATGCGGACTGCACCAACCTGTATATGAATGCAGAAGAGGAAAGATTGGTGTGCGAAGTATCAGGATTTGGCGGGGGAGTCCTGGCACTGATCGAAATGGCCGAGCACCGGCCGCAGATGGCAACCGTACGACCAGGAGTGTATTCACCGGGAACGCCTGACAGTCATCGAAGCGGGGTCCTCGTCCCACTGGATTTAAATCTGACAGAGGATCTGATCGATACACGCCTGATCAAAC
>DATKXE010000450.1:0-11461 GCA_035529195.1 Anaerolineales bacterium | reverse complement strand
GCGCCACGCCTGGGCAGGCATGTACCAGCGACTGTACCAGGTCGACCTGGACCCCGAATCTGAAATCCTGCCCCTGCTGGGATCAAAAGAAGGCATATTTAATTTAGTGATGGCCAATGTAAATCCGGGCGATGTGGTTTTGATCCCCGATCCAGGGTACCTGACTTACAATGCAGCGACTCGCTTCGCAGGGGGCGAACCGGTTTTCCTGCCTCTAACCCAGGATCACGACTACCTCCCTGATCTGCAGGCCATCCCAGAACAAATTTTGAAAAGAGCCAAATTGCTGTGGCTAAATTATCCCAACAATCCCACCGCGGGGATTGCTAATATAGATTTCTTCAGCAAAGTTGTTGCTATGGCACGCGAGCATGAACTGCTGGTATGCCATGATGCGGCCTATTGCCAGGTAACGTATGACATTTACCTGGCTCCCAGCATATTACAGGTACCCGGTGCTAAAGATGTGGCTGTGGAATTCAACACCCTTTCCAAATCTCACAATATGGCTGGCTGGCGCATCGGTGTCGCAGTTGGCAATGCCGATGTGATTAAATCACTACACGGGTTGAAGACCAACTTCGACAGCGGTCAATTTTTACCCATTATGGAGGCTGCTGCTGCTGCTTTAAATGGTGATCAGGATTGGCTGGTTGAACGCAACCAGGTGTACCAACAGCGGAGAGATATCGTGATCGAGAGTCTGCACCAATCAGGTCTGTCTGCCCGAGTCCCGCGAGCATCACTTTATGTCTGGTGTGCGGTGCCAAACGGTTGGTCAGCGAGGAAATTTTCAACCATGCTGCTTGACCAGGCTCAGATCAGCCTCACACCTGGAGATATATTTGGTGCCCATGGTGAAGGATATGTTCGGATTTCATTAACCGCGCCGATCGCGCGCACAGAAGAAGCCATGCAGCGTATGAGCAGAGTACTGCAGGGTTCAGGAGAGGTAATGGAATGAGTTTGCGTTTTCTAACTGCAGGGGAATCGCATGGCCAGGTCTTGACCGCCATTCTGGAAGGAATGCCGGCCGGGTTATCTCTGACCAGCGATGTGATCGACCGCGAGCTCGCCCGGCGACAGCAGGGATACGGTTCTGGCCCTCGAATGCGGATCGAGCAGGATACCGTGCAAATCTTGGGCGGCGTGATGGAGGGGGTCACCACAGGTGCTCCAATAGCATTGCAGATCGATAACAAAGACCACCAGAAATGGCGTGGACGAGAAGTCGAGGCTTTTGTCACCCCAAGGCCGGGTCACGCAGATCTGACCGGGACACTGAAGTATGGTTACCAGGATTTACGACCTGCCCTGGAACGCGCTTCCGCCCGTGAGACCGCAGCAAGAGTTGCCGTTGGCGCGGTTTGCAAGTATTTTCTGGCTCAGTTTAACATCCAGGTGGGTGGCTACGTGGCTTCCATTGGGGATGTCGACGCCGAGCTGGAAGCGATACCATTCGATGAACGCCTGTCGCGGGCGGAAGAGTCGGATGTCCGCTGTCCGGATCCGGCTGCTGCCAAGCGCATGTCAGACGCAATCCAGGCAATCATGCAGGCTCGCGATACCCTGGGAGGAATGATTGAGGTGCTGGCCCTGGGACTACCGCCCGGCCTGGGATCGCACGTCCATTGGGACCGACGCCTGGAAGCAGGCCTGGGTGCCGCTGTTCTCAGCGTCCAGGCCATCAAAGGTGTTGAGATCGGCCCAGCTTTTGAAAATACCCGCAGACCTGGAACCCAGGTTCAAGATGCGATCATTTTGGATGGTGAGCAGCTGGTACGGACCACAAATAGGAGTGGAGGCCTGGAAGGTGGAATTACTACCGGGCAGCCCCTGCTGGTTCGGGCAGCCATGAAACCTATCGCAACCACGTTAACCCCCCAACAAACTGTGGACCTCGAGACTGGAAAACCAGTTTCAACCCAATACGAGCGCTCCGATTTCTGCCCGGTGCCGCGCGCGGTCCCCATCCTGGAAGCCATGATCAGCTTCGTGCTGGCAGATGCCTTGATTGAGAAGTTGGGGGGCGATTCATTGAGTGAGATGCGGACCAGGTATGAAGCGCTGCCCCAGAATCGTCTCTCTGATTTCGATCTGGATGGAGAAGGTCATGTCTGGTGGCCAGAATGAATGTAAAGCCAGCTGAACGAAACCGGTCATTTTTCGATCTGATCTACCTCTATGGTCCTCCGGGATCAGGTAAAAGCTCAGTGGGCAAGGTGCTGGCAGAAAACCTGGCGGTACCGTTTGTGGACCTTGATCAGCGCATCGAAGATCAGGCTGGCATGTCCATCCCTGAGATTTTTGACATGCAGGGTGAACCTGGTTTTCGCCAGCTTGAAAAGACAGCCCTGCAGGAGGTTTCAAAAATGGATTGGGGGGTGATCGCCCTGGGAGGCGGTGCATTATTGGATTCCGATTGCCGGACTCTTGTTGAAACTGCAGGACCGATTTTCTGTTTATCGGCTTCTGAGCAGGCGCTGCTTGAACGCCTGGGTTCTACTTCGATTGAACGACCACTTTTGATTGAATCTGGAGGCAAGACACCAAAATATGCGCGACTGGTAGATTTGCTGGCTAAAAGATCCCAACATTATGCTTCTTTCACCAACCGGATAGAGACGGAGGGAAAATCTCCTGAACAGATCGCCTGGGAACTTCAAATCGGAGTGGGTGCTTTTCATGTGCGCGGGATGATCACTCAATCGAGTGCCAGCAAAAAGGATGCAGGAGGATCGGCAAGACCTTTTCCCCCTGGATATGATGTGCGCATAGCCTCTGCTCTGGATGGTATGGGGGAGGCGCTGAGGAGGCGTGGGTTATCTGGTCCGGTCGCCCTGGTGACAGACCAGAATGTGGCTGAGTTTTATCTTGCCCGCGCGGTTAAATCTCTCCAAGAGGTTGGGTACTCAACCAGGTCAATCATCATACCGCCAGGAGAGTCCTCAAAAACAATGTCTACGGTTTCCTACCTGTGGCAGGAATTTCTGGAGACCGGTTTGGAGCGGAAGAGCACCGTGGTTGCACTGGGTGGAGGTGTGGTTGGTGATCTGTCAGGATTCGCTGCCGCAACCTATATGCGCGGTGTTCCCTGGGTTAACGTACCAACCTCATTGTTAGCGATTTCGGATGCCAGTCTGGGAGGGAAGACGGGTGCTGATTTGCCAGAGGGGAAAAACCTGGTGGGTGCATTTCACGCGCCAGAAATGGTGCTGACCGACCCATCTACCTTGAAGACTTTACCGCAAGCTGAGCTGCGCTCGGGTATGGCGGAGGTGATCAAGGCGGGAATTATTGGCGATCCAGATCTATTTAACAGCTGTGCCCGTGGTTGGTCTGCAATTGAGACAGATTGGGTTGAGATCATACCCAGAGCCATGGCGGTTAAGATCCGGGTCATCGAAGCAGATCCGTATGAAGGGGGTTTGCGGGCTGCACTGAATTTCGGGCATACCATCGGCCATGCCGTTGAGAAGACCTCCAATTACCAGCTGCGCCATGGTGAAGCGGTGGCGATCGGTATGGTCGCTGAAGCCAGGCTTGCCGAGCAGGTTGGTTTGGCGCAGGATGGGTTGGCTGATGAAATAAAAAATGCATGTGATCTGCTCGGTTTACCAGTCGAGATTCCTGAGAATCTTTCTCGATCATCGATTCTGGAGGCCATGCAGGTGGATAAGAAACGTTCTGATGCAATCGTGCGGTTTGCTCTGCCGAGTAAGATCGGTGAGGTGTTAACTGGCATTGAGGTGAGTGATATTGAGGCAATTCTCCAGTAAGTGAAGAGGTTTGAATGTCAAAAATCCTGGTATTACATGGACCCAATTTAAATCTGCTCGGCCAGCGAGAGCCAGAGGTGTATGGCAAGCTGAGCCTGGATGAAATCAACAGCAGGTTAGAGAAAGCAGGGGGAGATCTGGGTTTGGAAGTAATCAGCTTCCAGGCAAACGGGGAAGGGGCTTTAATTGATGCCCTGCATGAAGCTCGAGAATGGGCTTCCGGGGTAATTTTTAATCCCGGAGGGTATACCCACACCTCAGTTGCTCTGCGGGATGCCGTGGCGGCCATAGACCTGCCGGTGATCGAAGTTCACATATCTCATGTGGATGCCCGGGAGGATTTTCGCCAGCAGTCGCTGATCTCACCGGTGTGCACAGGCAAAATATCCGGTTTTGGCTGGCGTTCTTACTTGCTTGCTCTACAGGAAATGTCCTGGCGGCTGATGGGAGAGCATTAATTACGTCCGCTGATTTCATGTCGGAGAATAAAGATGAGCACTACCGGAACCAAGAAGTCAGAACCGGAATTTGACTTCCAGGTGCCAAGATAGCTGAGGGGTTACTCGATTAGCTGTAAACGCTCTTAAAATGATGGCGGGGATAGGACCCAAGGGTGCGCAGGAAGGGTGCGAATTCCCCCAAATTGCTGATCGCTCTCGAAGGGTCGAGGGCCTGTGCGTGCCCCACGAAATCTACGTAAAACATATAATCCCAGAGCTGCCCAGGGATGGGTCGCGATTCGATTTTGGTCAGGTCAATATCTCGCAGCGCAAACACGCTCAGCGCTTTAAACAACGCGCCCGGCTGGTTGTGCAGGCTGAATACGATCGAGGTCTTGTAATCATCATCCCGCGGATCATCAACCTGAAACGGATTTCTCGCCAGGGCTAGAAAACGGGTGTAGTTGGCTGGATTGTCTTCCATTTGGTCGCTAATTACATCCAGCTGGTAAACTTCCGCAGCCCTGCGGGAGGCCAGCGCAGCGGCGTTCTGGTCGTCCCGCTCGCGCAGCAAGCGTGCGCTGCCTGCGGTATCTGCTTCCGCCACAACCTGCACACCCATCTGCTCGAGATTGGCTTCGCATTGGGCTAAGGCTTGAGGGTGGGAATGAACCCGCTGGATATCCGCCAGCTTCACCCCGGGTAGAGCCATTAAGCAGTGGGAAACCCGCAGGTGATATTCACCGACAATGTGCAGATCATGGCGCAGCATCAAATCATAATTACGGTGGATGCTGCCCGCCAGGGAGTTTTCGATTGGAAGCAGCCCGACCGTATCCGTCTCATGATCATCGCTGGCTTTTGCAAACACTTCCTCAAAAGTCTTGCATGGTATGGTAGTGATCTCCTGGCGGTAGTGTTCGTAGGCTGCTAATTCACTGTACGCTCCAGGCTCACCTTGAAAAGCGACCTGCAAATTCTTCATCTACGCCGCCAGCATGGGCTCTTTGACATAATCCAGCCATTCACTTGAGCGCGCGTGTCGACCCCGGATCACCGCTTGAAACTCGCCTTGAATGGCTCGTGCAACGGGTCCCATCTTGCCTTCACCGATTACACGGAAGTCGATCTCCCGCAGCGCAATGCATTCAGCAGCAGTTCCGGAAACAAAAACTTCATCGGCGATATACAGCTGGTCACGCGACACTGGAGTCTCAATGATTTTATAACCTAAATCGTTGGCCAGCGTGGTGACAGTATGGCGGGTGATTCCCTCCAGCACAGGGGCGGCAGGAGGGGTAAAGATAACACCATCTCGAACCAGGAAAATGTTTTCTCCAGTGCATTCAGCCACATACCCCTGCGGGTCGAGCATGATGGCTTCATCAAACCCATAACGCAGAGACTCGGTTTTTGCCAGGACGCTGTTGGCATAATTGCCGGTGATCTTGGCCTTGGTCATCATCACATTCGGGTGGTGCCGGGTAAAGGAGGTGATATTGGCCCGGATACCCTTCTCCAGGGATTCTTCTCCCAGGTAATTCGTCCATTCCCAAACAGCGATTCCGACACCTGGTACGCCGGCATCCACGGTCAGGTTCCAACCGCCATCCTTCAGGTAAACAAGCGGGCGGATATAACACTCCTTGAACTCGTTCATGGCTACCGTCAAACGCACAGCCTCGACCAGCTGATCAACCGAATAAGGGAACTCGCGAAAGCCAAGTATTTTGGTTGAATTGATCAAGCGCTGCACATGCTCACGCAGTCGAAATACAGCCTGCCCTTGATCGGTAGCATAGGAGCGGATACCTTCAAATACACCCACCCCATAGTGTAGAGCCGGGGTCAGGAAATGGATGGTTGCCTTTTCAAACTCCACCAGCTCACCATTCATCCATATATATTTTGAATTCATGCTCATCGATGCTTCTCCTTCTCCAGTAATTTTGAGCGAATGCTCAGGATCAAATATTTCACATGCTGGCTGTACGCGCTGTCAATCCTGAAATGATCTTCTCGGTAAGCGAGTTCGTAGAGTGAGTGCCACCCAGGTCAGGCGTTCGTTCACCATTGGCAATTGCCTGGTTTACCGCATCTTCCACAGCCAGTGCTTCCTTTTCCAATCCCAGCGAATGGCGCAGCAGCATAGCAGCTGACATAATGGTACCGATGGGATTAGCAATCCCCTTTCCAGCAATATCGGGTGCGGAACCATGAATCGGTTCGTAAAGCCCTTTGGGTTGGTTCAGCCGGTTGGTAGTCTCACCGAGCGAAGCAGATGCCAAATTTCCCATCGACCCCGATAGTACAGAGGCCTCATCTGTCAGGATGTCTCCGAATAAATTGGCGGTCAGGATCACATCGAAAGTAGCCGGGCGCGTCAGCAAGTGCATGGCTGCTGCATCAACCAATAGGAGCTCCAGTTCTACATCTGGATATTCTGCTGCCAGTGCCGTCACAGTTTGCCGCCACAGACGGGAACACTCCAGCACATTGGCTTTGTCTACGGAGGTTACTTTTCCTTTTCGTTGCCTGGCTAATTGGAAAGCCAGATGAGCGACCCGGCGCACTTCGCTTTCGGTATAGGTCATGGTGTCCACAGCCTGTTCTTCACCATTCAACCTAATTCTGTGGCGCGGCTCTCCGAAGTATATACCGCCAGTGAGCTCGCGCACTACCAGCAGGTCTACCTGCTGCAATAATTCTGCGCGCAGTGGTGAAGCATCCAGCAGAGCGGGATGGGGTTTAACGGGCCGCAGGTTGGCAAACAGTCCTAATTCCTTGCGCAACCCCAGTAAACCCTGTTCTGGACGGACAGGTGCCTGGGGATCGTCCCATTGCGGTCCACCGACCGCGCCAAGAAGAACAGCATCAGCTTTCTGGCAAGCCTGAAGGGTATCCTCAGGTAAGGCGGTTCCGCGGGCGTCGATGGCACAGCCCCCAATCAGGTATTCCTGCATCTCGAAGGTGTGACCAAAGGCTTGAGCGATCGCATCCAGAACATTTATGCTGGCTGCCAGCACCTCGGGTCCAATGCCATCACCAGGCAGCAGTGTAATCTCTGCTTTCATGAATTCACTCCGACTCAAATGGACTACTGGTGCCGTTCAACAGAGCATATTCATAGCTGTCAGACAGCGCTCGCCAGCTGGCCTCGATAACGTTTGGACTTGCACCGACTGTGCTCCACTGCCGGGTACCGTTCTTTGTGTCGATCAACACGCGCACTGCTGCAGAAGTACCACTCTCGCTGTCTAAGATCCTCACCTTGTAATCGCTCAGACGGACTTCATCCAGTGCAGGATAAATATCGATCAGTGCTTTACGCAGGGCTGCATCTAATGCGCTGACCGGACCATTGCCGTCCGCAGCAGTGTGGACAATCTCGTCTCCAATGCGGACTTTTACGGTTGCCTCGGCTAAAATGCCGCGACCCTGACGATGTTCAACTACCACCGTGAAATCGATCAATTCAAAAGGCGGCTGATAATCGGGCTGCAGCTTCTGGAGCATTATATTCAATGAACCCTCAGCGCTCTCAAATGTGAATCCCTGTGCTTCGAGCGATTTGATATTCGCCAACACTACCTTGGCCTGTTCTCCGTCAACGTCCAGCCCAAGCTGGTGTGATTTTTCCACCACATTACCGCGACCGGATAGTTCAGACACCAAGGTCCGGCGCTGGTTGCCCACCAGGGTGGGATCGATATGCTGGTACGATTTTTCTGTCTTCAGCATGGCGGCCACGTGAATGCCACCTTTATGTGCGAATGCGCTCGAGCCAACATAAGGATAGTGCTTATCGTGGGGCAAGTTCGCCACTTCAGCCACATAGTAAGAAAGATCCGTAAGGTGGTTGAGACGATCTTGTGGAAGACAGGATTTCCCCATCTTGAGCTGTAAATCGGCGATTATCGTGGTCAGGTTTGCGTTTCCTACCCGCTCCCCATAACCGTTAATGGTTCCCTGAACCTGGATAGCGCCCACCCGGACCGCGGCCAAGGTATTGGCCACGCCACAGCCACCATCATCATGGGCGTGAATACCGTAGGCCAGATTGACTTTCTCACCTACTGTTTTGCAGATTTCCTCGATCTCCCAGGGCAGCGTTCCTCCGTTCGTGTCGCAGAGCACCACCACCTGTGCCCCATTTTCTGCAGCTGCGGATAAAGTTTTCAACGCATATTCGGGATTCGCCTTAAAGCCATCGAAAAAATGCTCTGCATCGTACACGACTTCTTTGTTGCGCGCCACGAAATAAGCCACACTCTCACCGATCATTGCCAGGTTGTTGCGCAAACTGGTTTCTAATACTTCCGTTACGTGCAGATCCCAGCTCTTTCCGACCAAAGTCACCACCGGGGTACCGGCCTCCAACAGCATTTGGATGCTGATATCATGTTCTGGTCGTTTGTTCTTTTTCAATGTCGATCCGAAGGCAGCCAGTTTTGAATTCTGGAAATTTAATTCCTTTGCCCGTTCAAAAAATTCGGCATCTTTCGGATTCGATCCTGGCCAGCCGCCTTCAATGTAATGCACTCCAAAATCATCCAGGCGTTGGGCGATCTTCAATTTATCATCTACTGAAAGGGAGATGCCTTCGCGTTGGGTACCATCTCGCAGCGTAGTATCGTATAGATATACATCACTCATAATTTCAAGCCCTCCATCCAAATCCCTCAAGCCCATGTGCCTGCTCAAAAATCATAATCTCTGGCTCTCTCTTCAGCAGGTATCCCAATTGATCGATCCCTTCTAATAAGCAAGTTTTGCTGAAAGGATCAATTGGGAAGGTGTATGATGCTCCATCCGGCAAGCTCAGTGTCTGGGAAGACAGGTCGATGGTCACCTGCAGATCGGGATTGTTTTCAATCAATTCGAAAATCTTGCTGTGCACATCAGAATCTACACTGACCGTGAGCAGTCCGTTTTTCAGGGCATTGTTTCGAAAGATATCAGCGAACGAAGTGCTGATCACTGCCCGGATACCCCAGCCAACCAATGCCCAGGGTGCGTGTTCACGAGATGAGCCGCAGCCAAAATTATCTCCAGCCACCAGGATCTGCGCATGCTGGTACTCAGCGCGATTGAATGGAAATTCCGGATCAGGTTGGCCATCTGCCTGGTAGCGCCATCCTGAAAATAAGCCTTCCACCAACCCATTTTTATCAATAACCTTGAGGTAGCGCGCCGGGATGATCTGGTCCGTGTCGATATCGTTGTGGGAGAGCGGGATGACGTTTGAAGTCAGCGATATGAATGGTTGCATTGAATAAAAATTTGATCCTTTGCTTGAACCTGGATTAGCTTTGCCGAGGGGATATGCTTCTCGGGTCCGTGATGCGTCCCGCGATGGCGCTCGCGGCAGCGGTTAGCGGGCTGGCCAAAAATGTGCGTGATCCTTTTCCCTGGCGACCTTCGAAATTCCGGTTGCTGGTGCTGACCGCGTACTGCCCGGGCTGCAGCTGATCGCCATTCATTGCAATACACATGCTGCAGCCTGCGTAGCGCCACTCACCGCCAGCCTGTTTAAAAATTTGATCTAGGCCCTCGGCTTCCGCCTGGCGTCGAACGCTTTCTGAACCAGGAACGACCAGCAGGCGTACCCCCTCAGCCACATGGCGACCATCCAGCAAGCTGGCTGCCAAGCGCAAATCCGAAATGCGTGAATTGGTGCAGCTGCCGATGAAGATGACATCTACTGGCTGGTCTAATATGGGGGTTCCAGGACGCAGGTCCATATAGCGCAGTGCTTTCTCTAATGCGGCTCGTTTGAGCGGATCTTGTTCGTTTTGGGGGTCTGGGATGCGTTCGCTGATGGGGAGACCCATTCCGGGATTGGTGCCGTAGGTAACCATGGGCTCAAGCGAGGATACGTCGATGTCGATCACTTTGTCGTACTTCGCACCCGGATCGGAGGGTAATTTTCGCCAGGATGCTACTGCGCTGTCCCAGGCCTGGCCCTGCGGGGCGAACTCTCTCCCGGCCAGGTAATCAAAGGTGGTGCTGTCAGGAGCGACCATTCCCGCCCGTGCCCCAGCCTCGATCGACATATTGCACAAGGTCATGCGCCCCTCCATATCCAGGGCCTGGACGGCAGGGCCGCTGTACTCGAAGACGTAACCTGTGCCTCCCCCAATCCCGATGGCGGCGATTAATGCCAGGATCATATCCTTGGCGGTCACACCTGCGCCCAAATGCCCTTTGAAATTTACCTGGCAGGTTTTGGGTTTGGACTGCAGCAGGCACTGCGAGGCAAGTACGTGGGCTACCTCGCTGGTGCCGATCCCGAAAGCCAGCGCTCCAAAGGCACCGTGGGTGGCGGTGTGGCTGTCACCGCATACGATCGTCATCCCAGGTTGGGTCAATCCCAGTTCGGGGCCGATCACATGAACGATGCCCCGCATTGGATCTTCCAGATCATAGAGCGGGATGCCGAAATCCTGACAGTTAGCCCGCAGCTGAAGCAGCTGCTTTGCAGCCAGCTGATCAATCAGGGGCAGCTCCAAGCTGCTGGTTGGCGTGGAGTGGTCCATGGTGGCGACCGTGCGATCCGGTCTCCGCACAGGCAGTCCTTTTTCACGCAGCTCACTGAAGGCTTGCGGTGACGTGACCTCGTGCACCAGGTGCAGGTCGATATACAGGATGGCGGGCGCTTCAGGCTCTTGAGCCACAATATGTTGGTCCCAAATCTTTTCGAACAGTGTTTTTGGCTGCTGCATAATTATCTATTGATTAATCATTCAGGTTACTTAGTTTCGGAATCTGCCATCTGTAGTGAAGTGCTTGAATCCAGGGCTACATTTACTTCAGGTCGGAAACATCCCATTTTCCGGGGATGGTTCTTGGCTGTGGAAAAGGATCGGGATTCCAATTCGCAGTGTCGTCCTCAAGTCCCTTGGATTCAGACTGGTCCACCGGTTCCGTTGGCTGCCCAGTATTACCCTGCACGGCAGGTGTTCCGCGGGAGACAAATGCAGAGACATCCCATTTTTTGGGGATCGTCCTGGGTTCATAAAATGAATCAGCACCAGCTTTTTGAGATAGATCTTGATGATTTTCTATTTCCGGACTCATGATTGACTCCTTTCTGAGCTAATGGATAATGTCGATTGTTGGGGAGGGGTCCCCTCTTTCCGGTATTTTCCGGTGGCGATTAATAATTTGTTCAAGGCTGCCAGGTAGGCTTTTGCACTGGCGACGATAATATCGGTATCTGCACCGTAGCCACCAAAAGTG
>DATKXE010000449.1:0-2785 GCA_035529195.1 Anaerolineales bacterium | reverse complement strand
GAAGGTTGGTCACTCGCTTCGAGTTTCACTTCACACCCAAGCATGGCAGTTGGCTCAACATGGCTGAGATCGAACTGAGTGTCTTGTCCCGACAATGCATCAACCGCCGCATACCCGATGAAGAGACCCTGAAACAAGAAGTTCAGGCCTGGGTAAAGGAGCGAAATACTAAGGTTGTTAAGGTTGATTAGCGCTTCTCTACCGCCGATGCTCGTATCAAACTAAAACGTCTCTATCCTAAGATTCACGATTGACTGACTACTAGACATATTTTTCATTTCCATTCACATTTGTATTAAAGGGGCTGTCCCAAAAGTTTGAGGCAGCCCCTATTGATTTCTTGGTAAAACCTAAAATTAGAATTTAGATATTCCCATCTGCAGGTATTTGATTTGCGGCTTTGAAGCCAGCTTATCGATGAATTTTGGAATTCCTATTTATCAGGAGGGAAGATCACATCTTCCTTGCCAGACAACCTATTTTGTATCCTATCAACAACAATATTAAGGTGACGGGGGTTATGAACGAAATCCAAAGGTGTCTCACGTCCTAATTCCCCAGTATGGATTGTGAGCACAGGACAAATATCAAAAGCAGCCATCCAATCATCGTAAAATGAATCTAACAAGGCTAAATAATCATCTGTGATACCGCTCTCGATATTCCTGCCTCGCTGGTGGATGCGGTCCATTAAAACGGATACGGGTGCTTTCAAATAGACCAATAAATTGGGTGGGGGAAGGGTTGAGACCAGCAGATTAAATACTCTCAGATATGCATGATAATCCCGCTCGGATATATTCCCGAGATGATGGAGAGCACGTGCAAATATGTAGGCATCCTCATAAATGCTGCGATCCAAGATCGCTGATTGTGGGGACTTCGCAAGTTCCAGGTATTGGTCCGCCCGGTGACCCAGAAAAAATATCTGTAAATGAAAGGACCACGATTGCATATCTGCATAAAAATCAGGTAAATAGGGATTATCGGATACAGACTCAAAAGCAGTTTCCCACCCCAATCGGGTACCTATTCGTTCTGTCAGAGAAGTCTTCCCAGCTCCAATGTTTCCTGCAACAACAATCAATCGTTTAGCCATTCATGTATCACCCTGAGTTATCTCAATTGCTCAATGCTAGTACAATCGCCAGAAATTGAACATTTGATTTAACATTCACTATATGCACAGGCATAACATTTACGACACCCCTCTTCATAAACTACCGCTGCTTGACCACAATCAGGACAAAGATCGCCGATCTGAGAATTAATCTGCTCAGTTTCTAAATCCGATGTAGGATAATGACCATTCCCATCTCCCACATAAATTAGATCGCTTTGTTCTGAATTCTTCAAGTACTCCTCGATGGCCTGGGCAACACCATCTGGTAATGACCGCACACGATTGGGACCGAATCCCAATGGTCTCCCACCACCAATGCCTGATAATTGCCTCCAAACCTCTTTCAGGCGTTCACGGGGAGAGACAGGCGAGACCATTCTTAAGATATAAGAGATCAAGCGCCCAATTGCTTCAGACACCGCTGCAGTTTCTGACCCCGCCTTAGCAGTGTTTACGAAAACTTCAAAAGGTTGCTGACCTCCATTCTCATTAACCGTTACAAAAGTTTTACCTAATGGTGTCTCCACAAAGATCGTATTTCCTGGCAATCTACGTGGTCGCGGTTTTTTCGCTTCCTGCCAATCACTTCTTAATTCTGAAACATCAGTTGCTGATGCTGCCTGAAGGCTATCTTTCTCTTTTGCAACAGAATGTGTTTCTAATACAACTTTCTGCCTTGAACCAGTGACGTACACTGTAATACCTTTACATCCTAATTCCCAGGCTAATTTATAAGTATTGGCAATATCTCCTACTGAAGTGATCTCGGGGAAATTTATCGTTTTGGATAGGCTGTTATCTACAAAGGCCTGCAGCGCAGCTTGCATGCGTACATGGTCTTCTGCAATGATGTCCTGCGATACAACAAAGGTTTGACGAATGTGATCTGGTAAGGCAGAAATCCCCTGACAGGTACCTGACTCTAAAACCTGGTCAAATATGGTAGCTCTGGTAACTTCATCCAAACCTGCATCCTCGAGTGCTTGATTGAATAAAGGGCTGGTGTATTTTAACTTTAAGTCTTTACCATTGTCATTGACATGTCGGATATAAGCTAAAGCGAAGACGGGTTCACAACCGTAACCTTCACATCCTGCAACTGTTGCAATTGTTCCGGTTGGTGCAATTGTTGTTTGGGCGGCATTTCTAATACCGTGTTCTCCAATTCCATCAATAACAGTGCTCCAATTTACTTTAGGGCGATCCCAATTATTCTGATATTCAAACAACGGTTGCGGCGGTTGCCAGGTTAAATCTTTTGGATCATAAATTGATCCCTCAATTGCCTCGAAGGGACCGCGATCTTTTGCAAGTTCAATGCTGGTCAACATGGAATGGAAGCGAATAAATTCCATAACTTGGGCGGAGAATTCTTGGCCCACTTCGGAACCATAGCGAACACCAACATGATACATCAGGTCCGCCAGGCCCATGAGTCCAAGCCCAATCCTGCGAGCTCTATATGCTGCTTGCTGAAGTTGGGGAACTGCCGGGACATAAGAATTTGCTTGAACAACATCTTCAAGAAACCGGGTCGCCAGCTCAACACTCTTCTGTAAACCTTCCCAATCAACGTTGTTATTAGGACCAAAATGCTGGGCAAGATTCACTGATCCCAAGCAACAATTCTCATAGGGTCCTAACCACTGCTCACCACACGGG